>CBDUAW010000056.1:0-9523 GCA_965365215.1 uncultured Eudoraea sp.
ACTTGAAAAATATTGACGCCTATGTTTTCGTCCCCATTACCGATTTTGAAATTTCACTCAGTACACTGCGATACTTAAAGGAAAACCAGGATGGAATTATCATATTTGATGCACACGGACCTACCTCCGCAATGAGCATGACGGGTGAAAGGCACAGGAAATTCTGGGTGGATATGGATGAATGGTTACCCTATATAGACGTGCTTAAGATGAACCTTGAGGAATCACAGGTTTGCTGGTTTAAAAATGAATATGAGGCAAATGAAATGATCGAGTACGACGAAGAAAACACAGACCATCTCGATGAAATGGCAGCACATGTTCTGGAGGGTGGTGTCAGCTATTTTTATGTTACCTTAGACTCCAGAGGATGTGTTCTTTACTATAAAAAAGATGGAAAAATAAGTAAGGAATTTATCAGTTCCATATATATGAAAGATGTTATAGATACTACAGGCTGTGGAGATTCTTTTGCCGGGGGATTGGCCTATGGGTTCTCATTATTTAATGATCCCATTAAAGCCGCACAGTATGCTAATACTCTGGGGGCATTAAGAACACAGGGGAAAACCTTCGACGTCTTTAAATCCCATAAAGAAACGGAACAAATCCTTTCAGCTCACTACTCCTAGAAGCATATTTCTGCAAGTTGCGGTACTTCTTAAATAGGGCCTAAAACGCACATAAAGAATATATTACCAGGCTTGCATTTTGAAATTTCGCCTGCTAATACCACAATATTTATTTTTTGCCTGCGTTAATCAATAAAGGACAATAATAACGAGAAGTTTATAACATCTTAAACTGATTGTAAAAGATATAAAAGACCTTTACGATAATTATTTGAGTTAGTATTTTTTGAGTTAGTTAGTTTTAAAACCCTGGTGGAAGCACCGGGGTTTTGCTATTGTAATTATTAAGAACTGCTTATTTCACCTTCCGGTACAGGCCGTCAAAAAGTACGCGGACCGCTTCACCCCCATGCAATATTTCCCAGAGCTGCCTTACGGTACCGTCTTCGTTATTTGTCCAAATTATCCGGTTAACGTACTCCTTTCCATCGGTATGTGTAAATGCATCCGAGGAGAGAATCATTTGGTCCCCAACCCTATTGCCTTTTAACTTTAGGTGGTTCCCTGTATTGTCTATCCAGAGTTGTTCCCATTGCTTGGTTTTCAGATTATAAAAATTGAAACTGGTTCCTGTAGACCCCTGACTTCCTCTCCAGTTTTCCCTCAGAATACAGCTGTCCTGGATCTTCTCTACGGTATTCTTTCCTACCAGAGAACCATCTTTGCTGAACACTTCCCAGTCGCCCACCCAAAAATCAAAGGCTTCATGATTTTCGGTACAGCAAGAGCATTCATTTTGTTGGGCTATAACCGATGATAAACTCAATAAAATGATAAATGCTCCAATCATTGTCATTTTAAACTTCATACTTTACTATTTTCTGATGCTTATAAAGTTACATTTTTTTATACTGTGAGTTGTTTCTCCTTATAAGGTTAAACAGTATGGGTATGTTGTTTCTGCTAAGAGGGGCATACAAGGTCCTTTTATGCTATTTTTAGATAAACTTCCTGATTATTAGTTAAATACACCCCTTCTTGAACATCCAAAGCGCCATTTTGAACGTATATTTGTTAGGACATAATGTTTCTTATGAAAACACAATTTTGCAAAGTAGGAGCCATAACCCCTATCACCAGTGGTGAAAACGCCATTTATGTATTAGAAAACCAGTATGAGGTATTTATCAAAAAGGCCTTTGAGAATCGCGGTGTCAATTCACAACTACAGGAATTTTTTGAATTAAAGGCTCGAAAAATAAAGAAGACCCTCGAGGATCTGGTTGGCTAGGAAATACTATTACAGATAGGAGGCCATCTCTTGTTGCATGGCCATTGCCTTAGCTCTCGCTGCCTTATCAAAATCCAAGCCCTGGGAAGCATATATAATCCCTCTGGACGAATTTACCAACAATCCCACCTCATCATTCAAACCAAATTTGCACACATCTTTGAGGCTGCCGCCCTGTGCCCCTACGCCCGGAACTAATAAAAAGTTTTCCGGAATTATTTCCCTTATTTCTTTTAAAAAACTAGCCTTGGTTGCCCCCACCACATACATAAGGTTTTCTGAGTGCTTATAATTACGCGATACCCTGAGGACCTGCTTGTATAATTCTTCGCCCTCTAAGTCTTTTGTCTGAAAATCGAACGCTCCCTCGTTAGAAGTCAGCGCCAGCAAAATGGTATGTTTATCCTCAAAGGCCAGGAAGGGTTCAACAGAATCCCTCCCCATATAGGGGGCCACCGTTACACTGTCAAAATTTAAATCCTCAAAAAAAGCCCTGGCATAACGCGAGGAGGTATTACCAATATCACCTCTTTTGGCATCTGCGATGGTAAAGATTTCCGGATATTGCGAATTGAGATACTCAATCGTCTTTTTTAAGGACTTCCAGCCATCAATTCCATATGCCTCATAGAAGGCCGTATTGGGCTTGTAGGCCACAGCCAGATCGGCCGTAGCATCAATAATTGCTTTATTAAAGGAAAAAATAGGATCCCTTTCTTCGTGCAGGTGTCCCGGGATTTTATCGAGATCAGTATCGAGCCCTATGCAGAGAAAAGACTTTTTTTTACGTATTTGAGATACCAGTTGGGCGGTTTTCATATGGGCTTTAGAAGATTTCAGAAGCTTCTTTTAGCTTTTCGGTATTTTCAACCAGCATTAATTCATCTATGATCTTTTGCAGGTCTCCATTAATAATATTTTGCAGATCATATAAGGTAAGGCCTATCCTGTGGTCCGTAACCCGGCCCTGGGGATAATTATAGGTCCTGATCTTTGCCGAACGATCCCCGCTGCTCACCTGGGAGTTACGCTTTGCGGCGTCCTCTTCCTGTTTTTTGGCAAGTTCCATATCGTATAAACGCGAGCGAAGTACCTTAAACGCCTTGTCCTTATTTTTATGCTGAGATTTCTCATCCTGACACTGTGCTACAATACCGGTAGGTACATGTGTTAACCGTACAGCGCTATAGGTGGTGTTAACGGACTGTCCGCCAGGGCCAGAAGAACAGAAATAATCTATACGTACGTCCTTGGGATCTATAGTCACTTCAAAATCTTCAGCTTCCGGTAAAACCATCACCGTAGCGGCGCTGGTATGTACCCTCCCCTGTGTTTCAGTTTGTGGAACCCGTTGTACCCTGTGTACGCCAGCCTCAAATTTCAAAGTGCCGTAAACATCCTCCCCGGAAACTTCAAAGTGGATCTCCTTGTAGCCCCCACTGGTCCCTTCACTCAGATCAATGATATTGGTTTTCCATCCCTTGGACTCACAGTACTTTGCGTACATCCTATATAGATCCCCGGCAAATATACTCGCCTCGTCACCTCCTGTACCGGCCCTTATCTCCATCACTACATCTTTGGCATCTTCCGGATCTTTGGGGATAAGCAAGAGTTTTATCTCCTCTTCCAATAAAGGAAGGGCCTGTTTGGCCTCTTCGAGCTGCATTTTTGCCATTTCCAACATCTCCGTATCACTGCCATCTGAAATGATTTCCTCCGCTTCCTTGATATTATTGCTCAATTCCAGATATCTCTCCCGCTTATCCATTATGACCCTGAGATCCTTATACTCCTTGTTGAGTTGGATATACCGCTTCTGATCGGCAATTATATCAGGTTGAATGATGAGGTCCGAGACTTCGTCAAAACGCTGTTTTACTATATTCAACTTATCTAACATGCAGATGGTGCTTAAGTTGCGAATTTACGATTTTTTTAGAAGGGTGAAGGCTATCTTTCGTCCCCGGTATGCCAGGACATACATTTGGGAAGTGTGCCTCAGGGGGTCAATGGTTTAAGACCGTTACTGGAACTAAGGTTGCCGAAGTTATCAATAATTACCACTTCGGTATCTCCCAACTGATTTATTATGGCCAGCCCCTGTTCTTTTCCAAGGATGTTTATTGCTGTGGCCATAGCATCACAAAATTCGGCACTCTTGCCAAAGACGATAACCCGAATGATTCCGGTAACAGGGTACCCGGTTTTAGGATTGATGAGATGGGTATATCGTTTTCCGTTAAAGGTGGTATACTTATCGTAATTTCCTGAATTGGCGGCAGAAGACTCTACCAATGGCACCCAGGTAAACATCCGGTCCTTCCCAAAGGGGTTGGCAATTCCCATCATCCACTTTTCGCCATTTGCTTTTTGCCCCCAGGCGGTCACATCTCCGGCTGCATTGATCATCCCGGAGGGTACTTGTTTGGAGACGAGGAGGTTTTTTGCCTTATCGGCTGCATATCCTTTGCCGATGGCTCCAAAGGCTATTTTCATCCCCTCTTCCCGGAGGTACACCGTATGTTCGGCCTTATTCAATACAATTTTACGATACCCTACTTTTGAAACCGCCTGCCGAATTTTCTGAGGGCTGGGAAATTCTGTCATACTCCCGTCAAATCGCCAAACCTCATCAAGGGCACCATAGCTGATATCAAAAGCCCCGTTGGTAATCTCGGAGATCTGTATGGCCCTTTCTAGCAACTTGAACAATTCCACACTAACCCTTACAGGTCTTTTGCCGGCATTTTGGTTGATGAGTGAGGTCTCTGATTCCGGATCCCAGGAAGAAATCATTTTTTCTATGCGTCGAACCTCATCTACGGCCTCTTCAATATTTATAAATCCTATTTCCTCGTTAGGGGTCACAAGGGTGAACTCGAAAGTGCTTCCCATTAGGATTACCGCCCGCTTTACTGTAACCAGCTGTTCCTGGGGTTCGTCACTCCCAGAAAGTGCAAGCACAGCAAGGATTAAAAGCAGTAGGGTCCGCACAAGGTGAAATTTGTAGGAGCACTCAATCCGCTCAAATGACGATTAGAGATACCCTGGTTAAGATTTTCTGGTATGGGGGCGTTAAATTTCAAACCGGGTTTTGTGACTCAGGAAACCTACCTAGTCAAATACCCTCAAAATATCCCCGTTCAATTCCGTATTAAAGATTTTTAGGGGATTATTGGTGATCGTATTTAACGGCATCCCGCTTTCATCAAATTCTGATCCATGCGTAAAACACCGGAATTTTCCGCCGTCTTCCTCAATAAAACGAACCTGATCTGTTTGCTGATGACTGCAGATTTGACTGGCAGCAATAAAATTGCCCTGTAGATTTTTAACTACCACCACTTCATTCTTAAGGATAAAGTCCCCATTATTCTGAAGTTCAGCGCCTTCGGCCGAGGTTAGGTCTATAGTGAAATCTACCCCGGTAGGGATCGGATTTTCCCCGGCCGGATCGTCTTTTGAACACCCCTGAAGGCATGGGAACGTAAGGGCAAATGCCGCCCCTGCACCTAAACTTCTTAAAAATTCTTTCCTTTCCATAACATTATATTTTTAGTAATATGAGGCCTGGCTCCGCCATTTCGGGAGCTGATTACTTACAAAACGTTTGAAAAAAAGGATTCGTATGCCTTAATAGGAAAAGGTTCCGTAAGGGCTTTGAATGGTTAGTTTGTTCCCTGTATGGGCCGTTACCCTACCTACAATTCTGGCCTCAATACCAAATGATTCGGAAATGGCTATAATATCTGCCGCAATGCCTTTATCTACATAGAGTTCCAAGCGATGGCCGCAGTTAAAAACCTGGTACATTTCCCTCCAGTCTGTACCCGATTGCTCTTGTATAAGTCGGAATAAAGGAGGTACTGGGAAAAGATTGTCTTTTATTACATGTAAATCTTCTATAAAGTGCATGATTTTGGTCTGGGCGCCCCCACTGCAATGAATCATGCCGTGAAGCTCTTCTGAGGTATACTTTTCCAGTATCTTTTTAACCACCGGGGCATAGGTCCTTGTAGGGGATAAAACCAGTTTTCCAGCATCCAGCGGACTTCCCTCAACAGCATCTGTAAGTTTCATTTTACCGGAATACACCAATTCTTCGGGCATGTTTTGGTCAAAGCTTTCCGGATACTTTTCTGCAAGGTATTTGCCAAACACATCGTGCCGGGCCGAGGTAAGGCCGTTACTCCCCATTCCTCCGTTATAGCTCCGTTCATAGATCGCTTTTCCATAGGAGGCCAATCCCACAATTACATCCCCATCCTTGATATTGGCATTGTTGATCACATCCTGTCTTTTCATTCGGGCCGTTACGGTAGAATCAACAATTAGGGTGCGTACCAAATCTCCAACATCTGCCGTTTCTCCTCCTGTTGAATGAACAATGATGCCATACTCCGCTAATTCGGCAATAAGTTCTTCAGTACCACTAATAATTGCAGAGATGACCTCCCCCGGGATAAGGTTCTTGTTTCGGCCAATGGTGGAAGACATCATTATATTGGTCGTAACTCCAACACAGATAAGGTCGTCTATATTCATAATTAGGGCATCCTGCGCAATCCCTTTCCAAACAGAAAGGTCCCCGGTTTCTTTCCAGTACATATAGGCAAGAGACGATTTGGTCCCTGCGCCATCTGCATGCATCACCAGGCAATAGTCTTCATCGTTTGTAAGGTAATCCGGAACAATCTTGCAAAAGGCCTTGGGAAACAGACCCTTATCCACATTTTTAATGGCATTATGAACATCTTCCTTGGAAGCTGAAACACCTCGTTGCCGATATCGTTCACTTGCAGACAAACCCATTATTTTCGTTTAGCAGCAAAAATAGAAAACCTCCCGGATTATTATATACAGACCCTTCTATTAATCTCAACATACTTAAGTCCTTATTTTATAAACAGCAGTTCCCTGTACTTAACCAGCGGCCACAGTTGATCATCTGTTATTCGCTCCAGTTTATCACAATGATTGCGTATCTCGTCAAAATATGGTTTAACGTTATTGCAGTACGAAAAGGCCTTTTTATTAATGTCCTTAATAGCATTGGCCCTTTTCCTGGCTTCTACCATAGCATCGGTTTTCTTTTTTAAATCTTTTATATGGCCGGAAATTTGCTCAATTAAATTGAGCTGACCCTCTGCAAGGGGCCTGTGAGCTGCACCATAAATCTCTTTCAGGCCCTGCACATTTTTTATCAATTCATTCTGGTACGCTATAGCAGCCGGGAGTATATTATGATAAACCAGCTCATTGAGGACCCGCCCTTCAATCTGAATATTTAAAACGTAGGTATCCAGTTCCACTTCCTGCCTGGCCCTGACCTCGGTTTCGCTCATTACCCCCATGGAATCAAAAAGTTCCAGGCTGTCTTTATGGCTCAATACCTGCAGAGCTTCAGGGGTGGTTTTGTTGTTGCTGAGCTTCCTTCGTTTGGCTTCCTTTTCCCACTCCTCGCTATAGCCGTCCCCATCAAATCGTATTCTTTTGGACGACTTAATATATTCCCTCAACACATTGAAGATCGCCTCGTCTTTCTTTAATTTTTTTTGTTCTATTAACTTATCTACCTCCTTTTTAAATTCCTTTAATTGTCTGGCAACTATGGTATTAAGCACTGTCATGGGCTTGGCGCAATTGGCCCGCGATCCTACGGCCCGGAGTTCAAACTTGTTCCCGGTAAATGCAAAAGGGCTGGTTCTGTTTCTATCCGTATTGTCTAACAGAATTTCAGGGATTTTGCCAACCACGTTAAGTTTAAGTTCTGTCTTTTCCTCCGGTGAAAGTTTTCCTTTTGAAACCCCCTCCAATTCATCGAGAACATCGCTCAGCTGCTGCCCTACAAAAATAGACAGGATTGCCGGCGGTGCCTCGTTAGCGCCCAATCGGTGGTCATTGCTTGCAGAAGCAATGGAGGAACGCAAAAGCTCTTCATAACTATCCACCGCCTTAATTGTATTGACAAAAAAGGTCAGGAATTGAAGATTTTTCATGGGCGTTGTTCCCGGACTTAGCAGGTTTACACCCGTATCTGTTGCCAGGGACCAGTTGTTGTGTTTCCCGGATCCATTAATCCCCGCGAAGGGTTTTTCGTGAAATAATACTTTAAAGTTGTGTTTGTCGGCCACCTTTTCCATGACATCCATCAACAACAAATTATGGTCGACCGACAGGTTAGCCTCCTCAAAAACAGGCGCCAGCTCAAATTGATTTGGGGCTACTTCATTATGTCTGGTTTTAACCGGGATCCCCAACTGAGCACATTCCTGTTCCAATTCCTGCATAAACTTAAGTGCCCTTTGCGGAATGACCCCAAAATAATGATCATCGAGCTGTTGGCCTTTCGCCGCCGGTTGGCCCAAAAGGGTTCTGCCTGCTAACATAAGATCTGGCCTGGCATTGGCAAGAGCTTTGTCTATGAGGAAGTACTCCTGTTCCCATCCCAGGGTAGCATGTACCTTGGTGACATTTTTATCAAAGTATCTGGCCACCTCAGTGGCAGCCTCATCAACAACATGTAAAGCCCGCAATAAAGGGGTCTTATTGTCCAGGGCCTCTCCGGTATAGGAAACAAAGATTGTGGGGATACAGAGCGTATTGCCATAGATAAATGCAGGAGAAGTTGGGTCCCAGGCGGTGTAACCCCTGGCCTCAAATGTATTTCTTATACCTCCGCTGGGAAAACTGGAGGCGTCTGGTTCCTGTTGCACTAACTGGTTTCCCCCAAATTTTTCCAGGGCCCGGCCATCGGAAAGCAGGTCAAAAAATGCATCATGTTTCTCAGCCGTGGCCCCTGTAAGCGGCTGAAACCAGTGGGTATAATGAGTAGCCCCCTTGGAAATGGCCCAGGCTTTCATGGCCTCCGCAACCTGGTCTGCCATTTTACGGTCTATCTTGGAACCGGAGACGATAGCAGCTTGCACACTGCTTAAGGCATCCCTGGTAAGGTATTGCAGCATCCGCTCCTCGCCAAAAACATGAGCTCCGAACAATTCAGAGCGCCGACTTGAGGGGGTAACGCTTATTGACTTTCGTTCCTGGCTTTTGGCCAGGGCATTAAATCGCATTTTCGACATTTCAGAGGGTATTTAATTGCTATCATGCAAAATTAAACATTTCGCAGTATAAGCCTAAAAAAATATCTTTTAAGCAAAATACCCCTAAAAAAATAGGGGTGTTGATAATTATATCAATTTTTTTGATAATTACCCCCTTGTTTTTAAAATACTTTCTTATAAAAATGATATTTTTGACCGTCAAAAAAATTATTAAATCTTTAGAATTATGAGTAAATCAAAATTAGAGTATATCTGGCTAGACGGCCATGAGCCCACGCAGGAACTCCGTAGTAAAACAAAAATTTTGGATGACTTTGACGGCAAACTCGACAGTTGCCCGATGTGGTCATTTGATGGAAGTTCAACAGAGCAGGCGGAAGGAAATTCTTCAGATTGTTTGTTGAAGCCTGTGTCTATTTATCCTGATCCCGACAGGCTAAACGGATTTTTGGTTATGTGTGAAGTATTGAATGCCGATGGTACTGCCCATCCTTCTAACCACAGAGCACAGATCGATGATGACGATAATGATTTCTGGTTCGGCTTTGAGCAAGAGTACTTTTTAATGGATACTCAGACCGATCTTCCGCTGG
>CBDUAW010000057.1:0-9522 GCA_965365215.1 uncultured Eudoraea sp.
GATTGGAATATAGCCATTAAAACCCCTGCGGTGGTTACTCCGGCAAGGAGGCCTCCCAACATTTCTGCCCCACCAATAAATCCTATGGCAACCGGTACTGCAATAGCCAGAATTCCCGGTAATACCATTTCTTTGATCGAGGCCTTAGTAGAAATCTCAACACATTTATCGTACTCGGCTACGCCATCGGCTTCATCAAAAATCTTACGATCTTCTTCTGATGCTTTGGACATATCCGAATCGTATTTTCTCATAACTTCCAGGGCTGCATGTAATTGCGGGATATCCCTGAATTGCCTTCTTACCTCCTCAATCATAGCCATTGCGGCTCTACCAACAGCGTTCATAGATAGTGCGGAAAAGACAAAAGGTAACATTCCCCCTATTAACAAACCGGCCATAATATCAGGACGGGATACATCAATTGCGGTTACATTGGCCGTTTTCATAAATGCGGCAAAAAGCGCTAGTGCTGTTAGGGCTGCAGATGCAATTGCAAATCCTTTTCCAATGGCAGCGGTGGTATTTCCAACAGCATCAAGTTTATCAGTTCTTTCCCGAACCTCGCTTGGCAACTCAGACATCTCTGCAATACCTCCGGCATTGTCGGATATCGGACCATAGGCATCCACAGCCAGCTGAATCCCGGTATTGGCAAGCATTCCTACCGCTGCAATGGCAATTCCATATAATCCTGCAAAATAATGAGATACTAAGATAGCCGCAGCAATCAAAAGGATAGGGATGGCAGTAGACATCATACCTACCCCAAGACCTGCTATAATATTGGTAGCTGAACCTGTCTCTGATTGCCGAACTATGGCTTTCACGGGTTTTGTTCCTGTTCCGGTATAATATTCTGTTACTTTTCCTACCAATAATCCGGCCACTAAGCCCGCAATTGTGGCCCAAAATACACCCATTGAAGAAAATTCCTTTCCTCCTTCAACCCAGGTTTCAGGCAGCATTTCCTGTATAATGAAAAAGGAAACAACCAGCATAAGTGCCGCGGAACCAAACTCCCCAATATTCAGTGCTTTATGGGGAGAACCCCCTTCTTTAACCCGAACGAAAAAGGTGCCGATTATAGACATGATTATCCCTGCAGCGGCAAGTGCCAAAGGCAGATATACCGCACCCAGACCATCAAAAGAACCCTGGAATTCAGGAAGGGTAACAAAAACTGCTCCCAGGACCATAGTACCGATAATTGAACCTACATAGGATTCGAATAAATCTGCTCCCATCCCGGCTACATCTCCTACATTATCCCCTACATTATCTGCAATTGTGGCAGGATTTAGAGGATGGTCTTCGGGAATACCCGCTTCAACTTTTCCCACCAAATCAGCGCCTACATCAGCTGCTTTTGTATAAATTCCTCCACCAACACGGGCAAACAAAGCTATAGAGGAGGCCCCAAGGGAAAAGCCTGAAAGTACGTTCAGTACTTCCGAGATTTCCCAACCCTGACCACTATAAATCATAAACAGTCCACTCAAACCTAAAACTCCAAGACCTACTACTCCAAGTCCCATTACGGAACCTCCTGCAAAGGCTACTTCCAGGGCTTTTCCTAAAGACTCCCTGGCTGCATTAGTAGTTCTTACATTGGCCTTAGTGGCTACTTTCATCCCAATAAATCCTGCCAGGGCAGAACAGATAGCCCCTACTATGAAAGAAATTGCCACCATCCCATTGGAACCTGCTTCGGCATTTCCTTTGAAATACAATAAAACAGCAACTGCCAGGACAAAAATTGACAAGATTTTGTATTCTGCCTTAAGGAAGGACATGGCCCCATCAGCAATGTTCTTGGCAATTCTTGACATTTTTTCATTCCCTTCCGGTTGTTTACTTACCCATATATTTTTAAGCAATACGAAAACAAGGGCTACAACACCAAATGCAGGTAGAAAGTTTATGAATATTTCCATTGTGTTAGTTATTTATAGTTTAAAACGGCTGCAAAAGTAGTGAAATGGATTAGAAAATAAAAGGAATAAATAAGACAGATGCCAATGCTTTTTAATTGCCTTGTTATCAATTATATAGAAGCTTTATTCTGCTAAATTGGAATCAGAAATTAAAACCAAAAGTCCCTGTGACACTGAAGGGTCTGGCGTCAGGATTTTGCAGATAATTCCCCCTGAAATTGAAGTCGATCCTGAAAATCTTAAAGATATTACCCACCCCAAAGGAATATTCCCAGTAAATTTTTTCGTCCGGAGCATTTAAAGGGATATTCGTTGGACTGCTTAAATTAATATTCTCGTCAGATAACTCCCCCCAAACTCCCCGAAGGCCCACAATCTCCCTTAGATTTAATTTCCGAAGCAATGGGATCCTGGAAAACAGTCTGCCATTGAAATTATGTTCAAAATGTGCCGAAACGTAGGTATCCGTTACAAATTCATAAAAATCCAGATTGGGAAAGGTATTGTAGATCGAAAATAGCGTTTGATTACCGGGGACAACATTCAGAAGGCCCAGCGGCACAGCGCCAAAAGTCTTACCGATCTCAACGGTACTGAACAAACGTCCAAAACCTCCAATTTGCCAGGGTTGGGAATAAGAGAATTGCAGTTTTTCGTAGTTAAAGTCACTTTGAAGAAATCCCTGTAAACCCTTGGTATAATTTAACAGAAGGGTGCTATAGTTATCATTGATCATCCTTCTCTCCACGCCATATCCTATGGTTCGTTTACCAGGGGTGTAGATCAGGGTGGTAATAAGATCGAACTGCTTTATTTCCGATGCTATTCCGGTTGGCGATTCGGGATCCAGGTAATCCAGACTGAATGCGTCTGGAAGGGCAGAACTCAACGTTCTGAAAGAGCCCCCAAATCGGATCCGGAAATTCTTTACAGGTTCCGCCTCCAGATGAAGCGTACTGAGGTTTATGCTGGTTAAGCGATCGTTATTTCCAACCGTCAATACCGAAGACGAAGCCACACTTCTGCCAAGTACATCATTGGTAGCAGTAAGGCTAAGCCCCAGTTGTTCAATATCCCTTCGGTTTCCGCCTGAAATTATTAACCTGTTCTTCTTGTCGAGCAGCCATTTGGCCGAAAAACCATGCTTAAATTTTCGGTCATCAAATCCATAAGCCATATATCCTTCAAGTCGCCAAAGATCGTTCTGCCCAAAGTACGTTCGGGCACCTCCCCTGACCCTTATCCCTTCTGCATCGTTAAAACCAAAAGTGCTATAAATGTCCCCAATGTCTATATTCCACTTGTCAATTTCAATATAACCAGAGCCAAGGATACTGACCAGATTGTAGTACGTCTTAAACTTGGGAACGGTCTTTAGGGTGTCTAGCAATTTATAAATACCTTGTTCATCTTTGTTGAGTGATTCCAGCCGGTTATTACGCCAAAACACGCTATCGCGTTCAAATAGCACAGGATTAAAGGGGTCAGAAACATTTTTATAGAATTCAGCAGGTCTTGGGCGGTCAAATAAATAATGGTCATAAACAGTAGTCCTCTTTCCGTAAACGCCCTTTGATTTTTCTTTTTTGTTAAAACTGAAATCACTGAGCATATAATCGCGTTTCAGCAGAAAGACGGAATCGTTGACCACTTCAAACTCCTGTTGGATATAGATATCCTTCACCCAATTAATATTGGCGCTTTTTGTTACTTCGAGGTCTATTTTTTTTACGGCGTAGGTAGTATCATTTACCCAAAAATCTCCTTTAAAAGTGAGTTCATTTTTTCTCCTGGGGTAATATATAATATGATAGCACCATTTGTTGTCAATAAAAGCGCTATCGGCCAGGACATAATTATACACGTCTATGCCTGTTTTGGACAAGGGGCTGGTAAAACTTTTATCGTAGAACTTCAGGTAATTATCGTAGATATCGTAATCCGAATACAAGTCTTCTACAAAACCTATTATTGCCTGATTGTTGCTAAAACCTGAATTTTTACTTCCCTGAACTTCCTCTTTCTCCTGCTCCAATTCATTATCCCCATACACTTTGGAAAAGGTTTCATTTAAAAAAAGTGGCAGGTAGGTTTTCCCCGTGATGCGCGAAGTATCCAGGTCGGCAAAAACAAATTCCAGGCCTTTGAACATTTTGCTTTTCATTAAAGCACTATCAATAGTATTGAGATCGAACTGAATTTTTTCGTACTTATCATATTGATATTGTTTAAATTTCCTCAGGCCATTGACCCTCTTTTTTGCCCAGATTTTTCTCAGGATGTCAATGGCCGGGTTATTCTTTTTGGATTGTTTTCCCACATAGACTATTACTTCATCCAATTGTTCCCCTTGTTTAAGCTCAATGGTCAGGTTGTAAGTTACCCGCTGCGTAAGTTCCAACTCCTCCGTGGCATACCCAACAAAGGATACAGAGAGAAGGGAATAGGTTTCGTCAGACTCCAGATAGAACCTTCCATCTTCGTTGGTAATGGTGCCCTCAGTTGTATTCTTAAAGAGAACATTCGCAAAGGCCACTGGCTCGCCATACTCGTCTACCACCTTCCCGCTAACCTTGGTTTGTGACCACAGCATAGAGCATGCGAGCAAGGAAAGGATAAAGAGTAACTTTCTCATATAGTAAGGGTATTCATACGCCTGTGAATACAGGTGTAAAGTAATCATATAAAAAATTGGGTAGCTGTTAGATCGAATATCAGATCGGTTATTAGGAAAACACTAATGCTTTCCCTTTTGTCGGTAAAGCTAAGATACCTTTACAGAGTGTGATTGTCTATTTATATAACACTTTCTTAACAGCCTTCACCACATCGTCGGCGTTTGGTAACCATTCCTGCAATAGAACCGGGGAATATGGTGCCGGGGTATCCGCAGTATTAATTTTAACGATTGGGGCATCCAGGTAATCGAATGCCTGTGACTGAACCTGATAGGTGATTTCAGTAGCCACATTTCCAAAAGGCCACGCTTCTTCCAGAATTACCAAGCGGTTGGTTTTCTTAACCGAAGTGAGAATTGCTTCATGATCCATTGGCCTCACCGTACGCAGATCTATGATTTCACAGCTTATTCCCTCTTTTTCGAGTTCATCCGCAGCTTTATAGGCCTCTTTGATAATTTTACCAAAAGAAACAATTGCAACATCAGAACCTTCCCTTTTTATGTCGTCCACACCGATAGGGATCGTATATTCTCCCTCAGGTACTTCTCCTTTATCTCCATACATCTGTTCCGATTCCATAAAGATCACGGGATCATCGTCTCTGATAGCCGATTTCAACAAGCCTTTAGCATCATTTGGATTAGAAGGCACCACCACTTTAAGTCCAGGGCAATTTGCGTACCAGCTTTCAAAAGCCTGAGAATGCGTTGCGGCTAATTGGCCTGCCGAAGCGGTTGGCCCCCTGAAGACTATAGGACAGTTAAATTGGCCACCAGACATTTGCCTTATTTTGGCGGCATTGTTTATTATCTGGTCTATTCCTACCAGCGAAAAATTAAAAGTCATGAACTCAATAATAGGACGGTTTCCATTCATGGCAGAACCTACTCCTATTCCAGCGAATCCCAATTCAGATATAGGGGTATCGAGAACGCGTTCGGGGCCAAACTCATCGAGCATTCCTTTAGAAGCTTTATAGGCGCCGTTATATTCAGCTACCTCTTCTCCCATCAAATAAATAGATTCGTCTCTCCTCATTTCTTCAGACATGGCTTCTGCAATGGCTTCTCGGAATTGGATAGTTTTCATGCTTTGCTGTTTTTTGTTTTTGGCTTCAGCCTAAAAGGCTGACAAAAATAGGAAAATATCGGGCAATATTTACCCTCACCGAATTAAAAAAAGTTGTAAAATTTACTATGCATGCATAGTAATTTAGAAATTTTATAGTTATCTTTACGCCCGTTATTTAATCATTAAAAAAACCATTGTCCGTATGAAAATACTTGTCTGCATCAGCAATGTTCCGGATACTACCTCAAAAATTAATTTTACCGATGGGGATACCAAATTCGACACCAATGGGGTTCAATTTGTAATTAACCCTAATGACGAATTTGGCCTTACCAGGGCCATGTGGTTCAAAGAGAAGCAGGGGGCCACGGTGCATGTTGCTACCGTAGGCGAAGCCTCGACCGAACCTACGATCCGAAAGGCTTTGGCTATAGGGGCAGATGAGGCAATCCGGGTGAATGCCACGCCTACAGATGGCCTCTTTGTAGCAACACAACTAGCCGAAATTGTCAGGAAGGGAGCATATGACCTCGTAATTGCCGGCAGGGAGTCTATTGACTACAACGGAGGTATGGTACCGGGAATGATGGCGGCTATCCTGAATATGAACTTTGTAAATACCTGCATCCAACTTGAGATAGACGGGGATGAGGTCTCGGCTACCCGGGAGATAGATGGAGGCAAAGAAAAATTAGAAACCTCCCTTCCCTTAATCATTGGCGGACAAAAAGGTCTGGTAGAAGAAAGTGATCTGCGCATTCCGAATATGAGAGGAATCATGATGGCTCGTCAGAAAAAACTGGAAGTGGTAGAGCCAGTAAGTGCTCCACATGGCAGCAAAGAGGTTAAATTTGAAAGACCTGCTCCTAAAGGAGACGTGAAATTGGTAGATCCAGGTAATATTCAGGAATTGATAGAATTACTTCATAATGAAGCAAAGGTTATCTAATTAACACAACCCTCAGAACAATATAATATGTCAGTTTTAGTCTATACAGAATCAGAAAAAGGCGTTTTTAAAAAAGCGGCCTATGAAGTGGCTTCCTATGCCTTTGAAATAGCCACAAAAATGGGCACTAACGTTACCGCTGTTAGTTTTAATGCAAGCCATCCGGACGATCTCGCGAAGTACGGGGTGTCTAAGGTTGTCAATTTTGAAAGTGAGGCGCTTAAGACGTTTAATGCCAGAGCATACGCAGAGGTCCTGTCTAATGTAGTACAGGAACATCAGATTGAATTGATTATAGTAAGTTCAAGTACCGATACCAAATATTTGGCTGCAATCTTAGCTGGGAAACTGGAAGCGGGCTATGCGACCAATGTAGTGGAAATCCCCCAAAACCTCTCGCCTTTGGTAGTGAAAAGAACAGCTTTCAGCAATAAAGGGTTTGCACATACAGAACTGCTAACGGAGATCAAAATCATAGGCGTATCCAATAATGCCTTTGGTGCAACGGAAAATCCCACACAAATAGAAGTGGTGCAGGGAGACCCTAAGATAAGTGCTGAGGATTACACCACTAAATCTATAGAAGTTGATAAAGTGGTTGGGAAAGCTACCATAGCAGATGCTGATATTGTGGTATCAGGTGGCCGAGGGCTTAAAGGCCCTGAAAATTGGGGCATGATCGAAGAGTTGGCTGATGTACTTGGAGCCGCTACGGCCTGTTCCAAACCGGTTTCAGATCTTGGCTGGAGACCCCACGGAGAACACGTAGGACAAACCGGGAAACCTGTAGCGAGTAACCTCTATATCGCCATTGGTATATCTGGGGCCATCCAGCATCTGGCAGGGGTAAGCGCTTCAAAGGTTAAAGTAGTGATCAATACTGACCCTGAAGCCCCATTTTTTAAAGCAGCAGACTACGGAATCGTTGGAGATGCATTTGAAGTAGTACCAGAACTCACGGAAAAATTAAAGGAATTTAAGGCCCAAAACGCCTAATTTTTGTTAATTTGTGCCCCTAAAGGGCTGTTTAAATAATTGGCGAAACCCTTTTGTTTAAACAGCCTTTTTTGGTTTTATACGCTTATGAGTTTAGTTCGGTTACAAATAAAAGGGATATCATACAGTCAGACTCAAAACGGAGCCTATGCCCTCATATTAAATGAGGTTGAAGGAGACCGCAAACTTCCTATTGTGATAGGGGCATTTGAAGCACAGTCCATAGCCATAGCGCTGGAAAAGGAAATAAAACCCCCAAGGCCTTTGACCCATGATCTTTTCAAAAACTTTGCTGATCGTTTCGAAATTATCGTGAAGCAGGTTATCATTCACAAACTGGTAGATGGGGTATTTTATTCCAGTATTATCTGTGAGCGGGATAAGATTGAAGAGATCCTTGATGCCCGCACCAGTGACGCAATAGCACTTGCTTTGCGATTTAATGCACCTATTTTCACTTACAAAACTATTCTGGACAAAGCCGGGATTTTTCTCAAATTTTCGAGCAAGGATAAGGATAAGGAAGGGGACGACAGTATTGTGGTAGACGAAATTCTGCAGGAAGGTGAGACGGTTGAAATCGATGCCGGAGGATCTGCACCATACAAAGAATTGAGTATGGAAGAACTTCGCAAAGAACTGGAAAAAGCCGTAGCCAATGAAGATTATGAAAAAGCGGCGAAACTTAGAGATGAGATTTCAAAACGCAAGTAATTCTTATCCCCTCATTTATGAGATATAACTACCGTGTTCTCCTGCTATTTTTGCTTTTTCTGATTCCCCTTACTGCTCAGGACACCATAGTAACCGATAGCCTCGTTCACCTCAATACATTAGAACCACTAACGCAAAACCAAGCTGAGACAAGCATAATTCCCAATCAGGGATTCTCCCTGAACACCTTATGGCGGGGTGCTTTAGGCATGGGGATCCTGATTTTAATCTGTTTTCTGTTTAGCGCTAACAGAAGGGCTATCAATTGGAAAACGGTGTCCATAGGGTTGGGTATTCAACTCATACTTGCTATAGGGATTTTAAAAGTTCCGCTAGTGCAAAGTGTTTTTCGTGCTGTGGGGCAGTTTTTTGTAAATATCCTGGATTACACCCTTGCAGGGAGTGAATTTTTACTTGGTAGTCTTTTGAATGTAGATAATCCCAATATCGGATATGTTTTCGCCTTCCAGATTCTTCCAACTATTATTTTCTTTTCAGCACTTACCTCGGTTCTTTTCTACCTGGGCGTTATTCAGAAAGTGGTGCGTGCCCTGGCATGGTTATTAACTAAAACACTGGGAATTTCGGGAGCTGAAAGCTTATCCGTAGCCGGAAATATTTTTTTGGGGCAGACAGAATCCCCGCTACTGATAAAGGCATACCTGGAAAAAATGAGCAGGTCTGAGATTTTACTGGTGATGATAGGCGGTATGGCAACCGTAGCGGGTGGTGTTTTAGCGGCGTATATTGGATTCCTGGGGGGTACGGATGAGCTGCTAAGACTTGAATTTGCACGCCATCTTCTGGCGGCTTCCGTAATGGCAGCTCCCGGAGCCATTGTAGTTTCTAAAATACTTTATCCACAAACGGAAGCCATTAATAAGGAAATACATATTTCCAATGAAAAAATAGGTTCAAATCTGTTAGATGCCATCGCCAATGGCACTACTGAAGGCTTAAAATTGGCTGTAAATGTTGGGGCCATGTTGCTCGTTTTTATTGCCTTTATAGCCATGATCAATGGCATTTTAGGCTGGTTTGGGGACCTAACTTCCCTAAATGACTGGATGGCGGCCAATACCACCTATGAAACATTCTCTCTCGAGGCTATTTTAGGGGGGATATTTGCCCCTTTGATGTGGCTTATTGGGGTAAATACTGAGGATATTATGCT
>CBDUAW010000058.1:0-9475 GCA_965365215.1 uncultured Eudoraea sp.
ACTTGATGTTGAAAAACGATTAAGACCATTAACCTTTGATGATTTTACAGGGCAGGAACAAGTATTGGAAAATCTCAAAATTTTTGTACAGGCTGCAAACATGAGAAATGAGGCCCTGGATCATACCTTGTTTCATGGACCTCCCGGCCTGGGTAAAACTACTCTTGCCCATATTCTGGCCCACGAACTTGGGGTAGGGATTAAAATCACCTCCGGACCTGTCCTGGATAAACCAGGAGACCTGGCCGGCTTATTGACAAACCTGGAAGAACGCGATGTGTTGTTTATTGATGAAATCCATCGTTTAAGCCCTATTGTTGAGGAATACCTCTATTCGGCAATGGAAGATTATAAGATCGATATCATGATAGAGACGGGCCCAAATGCCCGTTCGGTTCAGATTAATTTGCATCCGTTTACACTGATCGGAGCCACTACCCGATCAGGCCTATTGACCGCACCTATGCGTGCCAGATTTGGCATAAACAGCAGACTTGAATATTATTCCACAGAATTACTTTCTACCATTGTGGAACGGAGTGCGGAAATTTTAAAAGTTCCCATTACCCAGGAAGCAGCCATAGAAATTGCCGGGCGAAGCCGGGGTACCCCAAGGATTAGCAACGCCCTGTTGAGAAGGGTACGGGATTTTGCCCAAATTAAAGGAGATGGAAATATTGATATGGAAATCTCAAGGTTTGGCCTCAAAGCTCTAAATGTGGATGCCCATGGCCTGGATGAAATGGACAATAAAATTCTGGCTACCATTATAGATAAATTTAAAGGAGGCCCGGTGGGCATAACCACCTTAGCAACCGCCGTCTCGGAAAATGCTGAAACCATAGAAGAGGTTTATGAACCTTTCTTAATTCAGCAGGGATTTATTATGAGGACACCAAGAGGGCGTGAAGTAACGGAATTGGCTTACAAACATTTAGGAAGACTGAAGAGTGGACAGCAACCCGGACTATTTTAATCTTAACGATAGCATATTTAACTGGAGTGATGGCATTATTTTCAGACAAAAAGGAACCGGAAAAGATAAGTATAAAAGGGAACCAACTCGTTTGCCGGGTTTGTGGGCATGATACATTTTTGCACAGAAAAGCACAATTGAATACTGCCGCCGCTTCATTATTTAATGTTGATTGGGCCAACAAAAGTGCCTATTGCTACATTTGTTCCCAATGTACCAACATTGAATGGTTTTTGCAGGAACCATGAACACCCTTCCAACAGTATCCAAATACGAGGTTTTTAAGAACCGCAAGCAGATATTAAGGGATCCCCTACCTTTTCACAGACAAAATTTTGAAAAATTCGGAGACAGCTTCCGGGTTAAAATAGGGCCGCCAGAAGGGGTAGTTTTTACGCGCGACCCAGTCATTATCAGGCATATCCTGCAAAAGCAGCACAAGAATTATGAAAAGTCGAGCCTGCAGACGGTTGACCTTGCCAAATATATTGGTCACGGTATCCTTACTTCAAATGGCGAACACTGGCGTATCCACAGACGTATGGTGCAACCGGCATTTCATAAAAAGAAACTGGCCGGACTACTGGGAATTATGTTCAGCGCCATTCGGGAAGAATTAGAGAGAATAAGAGTAGGTCACACTTTTGATGTTTTTCCGTTGATGAGTGATCTGGCGTTCCAGGTGGTAGCCAAGTCTTTATTTAGTCGCCCGGATATCCGGGAAAGGATGGGACGTTTGCAGGGAATAACCGAGCAAAACCAAAAGATGCTCATCCGTGAAATGCGGCAACCCTATCTCAAATGGTGGTTTCAACTTAGTGGCAAAATTAAAAAACACCTGGGGTGGACGGAGGAAGCCCGGAGTATCCTTAATTCGATAATTGAAGAAAGACTCGCATCTGACGAAGAGAAAGATGACCTGCTCGATATGCTTCTCAGTGCCCGTTATGAAGATGGCACCTCAATGTCCAGGGCGCAGCTGATTGACGAAGTGATGATCTTGTTTACTGCAGGGCATGAAACCACAGCAAATGCCCTTAGCTTTTGTTTGTACCTCCTGGCCAAGAATCCTGACTGCCAGCAAATGCTTTTTGAAGAGGTCGCCCGCCTGGACCTTCCTGATGGGGAAATTATGCAAAAGCTTAATCAGCTTAGCTATACCAAACAATGTATAGAGGAAGCCTTACGCTTATACCCACCAGCTTATGTCATAGACCGAGTGGCGATTGACAAAGATCGGATTGGGGATCGGGTATTCCCCAAAGGCAGCATGGTGCTAATGTCTGTCTATGAACTTCACCGGCATAAGGATTTTTGGAAACTTCCTGAAGAATTTAATCCGGACCGTTTTACCCCGGTAAACAAAAAGGACTACAGTAATTACTATTACCCATTTGGTGCCGGACCCAGAATGTGTGTGGGAAACAACTTTGCCATGTATGAAATGATCACTACCCTGGCATTAATCGTGCAAAAATACCGGCTTCATACGGATCTTAAGGAAATGATCTTAAATCCCCTTATTTCACTAAAACCACAGGCCGTACCGTTGCGATTTGAACTAAGAGCACCTTTGAATTGACATAGTTTTACCCGATTGACTAAAATCATTTCGTAAAAAGCCATTAATCCTTAACTAGTACTACCCTGAATGAATATTCTGCAGCTGTATTGTAGGATTCTTCAAATTCAAATCCGGAGAGATGGCCGATAATTTTTCAAAGGAATCCAAGACAATTTTCAAGCTTAAGGAAATTCTTGAAGCGAACCTTGGCAATGAAAACTTTGGAGTAAAGGAATTGGCAGGGAAAATAGGGTTAAGCAGATCCAGCCTGCACCGAAAAGTACATGCCTATAATGGCAATTCTACCAGTCAGTTTATCCGGGAATTCAGGCTTCAGAAAGCGATGGAACTCCTGCAGGAAGATGAATTAACCGTATCCGAAATTGCCTATAGCATTGGTTTTTCCAGTCCCACGTATTTCAATACCTGCTTTAAGGATTATTACGGATATCCCCCGGGGGAGGCAAAACTAAGGACGGTTTCTTCAGATCATGCTGCTGACGTGCCGCTAAATCCAAATCCGTCCTTACAGACTAAAAACAGGATTAATATGCTTCATAATAAGCTCAATCTTAGTAAAAGATGGGTAGTGGCACTCGCAATTGGAATAGGAGTCACGGTAAGCTGGGCTACCATCTATTATTTAGGGATCAACAGAGGGGTGAAAGTCTCCCAAATTACTAATGTAACTACAGAAAATTCAATCGCGGTCCTTCCCTTTAAAAACTGGAGTGGGGATCCGGATTTGGAATATATCAGCGATGGGATGACAGACGCCATTATAACACGGCTTAGTTTTGTTGAAAACCTTAGGGTAACACCTTTTGCCTCTGTTTCGAAGTACAAATACTCTGATAAGGACGCTCCGTTGATAGCAAAAGAATTAGGCGTTCAAAATATTCTTCAAGGTTATTTCCAGCTTTCTGGAGATTTGGTAAAATTTACGCTGCATTTGATTGATGGGCCCTCAAATACCAATGTGTCCTCCAAGGAGTATAAAGGGGCGTGGAATGAAGATATATTCAGTATGCAGTCAGCTGCCGTTGAAGATCTCATCAGACAACTGAATATAGATATTAACAGTAAAGAACTTTTAGCAATTGAGCGGGTTCCAACAAAAAATAAGCAGGCTTATAATACATGGTTAAAAGCAAGGCATCAGTCCCTTAAGTATACTAAAACGGGGATGATGAATGCAATTCCATTATTTGAAGAAGCTATACGACTAGATTCCAATTTTATGGAACCCTATGTGGACCTGGCTCGATTATACCTATTAGCAGGAGCAAGTTGGGGTTTTTACTCAGAAAGCGAGGCTTGGATTATGGCCAAAAAACTACTAATTAAGGCCATTGAAATCGATGATACCTACCAATATGCAAAAAAAGTTTTAAACGATGGATTATACCTATATGAATGGGATTTTGAAACCATGGAAAAAAACTATTTAACAGCAAGCAGCCTTACCATTACCTATTGCCTTCAATCAGGTAGATTAGAGGAGGCTTTAGTTATGACTGAACAATTGCATAGGGAGAATCCGACTAGTGTATATTTGATTACCACAAAAGCTCTGGCATTTTCCTTGCTAAACAGATCTGAAGAAGCGCTGACACTTCTTAAAAGCTCGGATGAGTTGTATTCAGATCATATTATGTATTTAAGAATTGCTTCCAGAGTATATTTTTACTTAAAGGATTACGAAAGTTCGTATACACTTCTGAACAAATTTATTCAAAATTACCCCGAACGGCCTCCTACGGTATTATGGATACTTGCCGCCTGTGAATATAGGAACGGGAATATTGTAGAGGCTAAAAAATTCCTGGCAGAAATAGAAAATAAATATCATGAGGAAGCGTCTGGCAGTCCGGCATGGTTCCTGGCGCTGTATTATGCTTCAATCGGAAACCATGAAAACGCCTTTGCCTGGCTCCAAAAGTCCTATGAAAGACATGAAGTAGAAATGATCTGGCTACGGGAAGAACCTCCACTAAGGCCTCTACGGAAAGATCCGCGTTATCTGGAACTCTATCATAAAGTAGGCTTCCCAATGCCTCCTCATCCTCAATAAGGAAGAGACTTATTAGGAGAAGTCCCTTTCCTATGCATTTATGAAACATGGCCTGAAGTGTTTCAAAAAAACTTGAAATAATCTGGAACATAGCTGTTTGGTATTGCAACACCTTTTAAAAGACCTTTGAGTTAATTAGTAAACTGAATAGTAATCTTTTAAAATGTTTGTCATGAGAAATTTAGTTATTGGCCTTATTTTTTTAGGTCTCGCCAGCCTTAGCTATTCCCAGGAGCGTCCACAGAAGGAGGTTCGTGAAGTGGTTCTGGAGGGAGTAACACTTACCTCCTCTAACTACCAGTACCTCGCAGAGGTTCAGGATCCGGAAGCATCCGCTACCGTTAAAAAATTGGAAAGAAAAGCAGCCAATTTTGACATTAAGGAATCGCCCGTTTACAATAAGATCGACAAAGCCTATGAGGTATTCTTTTCCAATAATAAAGGGAAAATTGTGGCTACCTATGATGAAAACGGGAAGATCCTTTCTGCCTTTGAAAAATTTGGGGATATAATTGTTCCTGATCCTATTCGCAATACGGTCTACCAGGCCTATCCTAATTGGAAAATGAACAGTAACACCTACGTGGTAACCTATTATCACGACAAAGGTGCGAAGAAGATCTATCATTTCCAGATTGAAAAGAACAATAAGAAGAAAAATCTGAAAATGACATGGGAAGGAATAGAATAGGCTTTATGAAACCGCTGGTTTCTGAATGAATCGCCCGAATTCTCTTTGGGCGATTTTTTTGTCTGTGAAATTTGACCTTCACCTATAGATTCTTAGATTTACTCATCGTACAATGTTATCCTATTAAAATCCTGAACGTTAAAGAAGAGCATACCACCCTAATCAAAACCGAAGCCAAACGCCTCGGTTTTTTGTCTTGCGGAATATCAGAAGCAACTTTTCTGGAGGAAGAAGCACCTCGTTTGGAGGCCTGGCTCAAAAAAGGGATGCAAGGAGAGATGCAATACATGGAAAATCATTTCGACAAACGCCTGGATCCCAGACTTCTGGTAGATGAAGCTAAATCGGTTATTTCGGTCCTGTACAATTATTACCCGGAAAAAACACAGGAAGAAGGATCCTTCAAAATCTCCCGGTATGCTTATGGGCAGGATTATCATCATGTAATTAAAAAAAAGTTGAAACAACTGATGGAGTTCATAGGGGAAGAATTTGGGGAGGTTCATGGCCGGGCCTTTGTGGATTCTGCTCCGGTACTCGACAAAGCCTGGGCGGTTAAAAGTGGTTTGGGCTGGATGGGAAAACACACCAATATACTCACCCAACAAGTGGGTTCTTACTACTTTATAGCAGAACTTATTGTTGACCTGGAATTGGAATACGATTCCCCGGTCACAGATCATTGCGGAAGTTGCACCGCCTGTATTGATGCCTGCCCCACAGAGGCTATTGTGGCACCCTATGTTGTGGATGGGAGCAAATGTATTTCCTATTTCACCATTGAACTTAAAAACGAGATCCCCGTAGATATGAAAGACAAATTTGATGACTGGATCTTCGGATGTGATGTTTGCCAGGAAGTTTGTCCGTGGAACCGTTTTTCAAAGCCACATGCAGAACCACTCTTTGATCCCCATCCCGAATTGCTCACTATGCAAAAAGAAGATTGGAAAGAAATCACCGAGGAGGTATTCCAAAGGATTTTTCAAAAATCTGCCGTAAAGCGAACTAAATTCAAAGGACTACAGCGAAATATCAAATTTTTGGAATAGGACACGGTCAACTATAACGATTTCGTTCGGCCTTGTGCTGAGTTAACTGTAAACATATTTTAAATAGATATTTAAATATATTATCTTGTTCAACAGAGCCTTTTTGTATTCTTCTAAAACCTAAGGGTTTCAACGCAACTAACTAAACGACCAAAATAATTATGGGAGGATTGCATTTCTTAGACATTACGGTAATCGTAGTGTACCTTATCGGGATTATTATTTATGGGATTTCCAAAGCCAAAAGAAGTAGTTCTGAGGATTATTTTCTTGGAGGACGAACCATGACCTGGCCCATTGTTGGTATTGCCCTTTTTTCTGCAAATATTTCAAGCTCTACCCTGGTTGGTTTGGCCTCAGATGCCTTTCAAACCGATGTGAGTGTTTATAATTACGAATGGTATGCAGTAGTGATCCTTATCTTTTTCGCGATCTTTTTTCTACCGTTTTATTTGAAATCAGGGGTTTATACCATGCCTGAATTTTTGGAAAGAAGATACGATAGTCGGTCCCGGTACTATTTCTCCTTTATTACCGTAGTGGGAAATGTCCTGGTTGATACCGCTGCCGGATTATATGTGGGTAAAATAGTTCTGACGTTGCTATTTCCAGGCCTTGATTCCACCCTCATTCTGGTAATCCTTGCAGTAGCGGCGGCAGCTTATACCATTCCAGGCGGGCTAAATTCTGTAATTCAGACCGAAGTAATTCAAGCGGTTTTACTGATTATCGGATCTTGTTTGCTTACCTATTTCGCTTTTGATAAACTGGGTGGTGGATGGTCTGCTATGATGGATGGCCTGGACGGTATGCTCGCCAATGGGGAAGTAAACTTTGACCGTAAAATAGAAGCCGGACAGTTCATACCGCAAAGCTCTGAGGAAGTATTTAGCTTGGTAAGACCGGCGAATGACAAAATTCCATGGTGGTCCCTTTTAACAGGGGTTCCCTTGCTCGGATTTTACTTTTGGGCCAATAACCAGTTTATGGTCCAGAGGGTTCTTGGAGCAAAGAGCCTGAACCATGGAAGGTGGGGTGCTCTTTTTGCTGGACTCCTGAAACTTCCTGTACTTTTCATAATGGTAGTGCCCGGAGTACTCGCCTTGTTGTTGTTCAACACTCTGGATATTTCCAGCCTTAATTACGAGCTGACCAATGGAACCATTTGTGACGATCTCTCTGATTGTCCCAACCTAACCTACCCGGTGTTGCTATTTCAGTTACTACCTACCGGAATTCTCGGATTGGTAGTAGCAGGACTTATGGCGGCAATGATGTCTTCTGTTTCGGCCACTTTTAACTCGGCATCAACCCTGGTGACCATGGACTTCGTAAAACAGCTTAAACCAGAATTGACCAGTAAACAACTAGTGCGGGTGGGGCAGATTACCACGGTTATACTTGTGGTTTTGGCTATTCTCTGGGTTCCCTTTATCGAAACTGTCAGTGATTCACTTTGGGAATATCTTCAAACAGTCATCGCCTATACCAGTCCGCCGGCAGTGGCGACATTTGTCCTGGGGCTGTTTTGGAAACGTGCAAATGGTACGGGTTCAATTGTAAGTCTCCTTGTTGGTTTCACCCTGGCTATTCTCACGATTTTATCTCAGGTATACGGCTGGATTGAACCCATAAATGAAATTCACTTTCTGGCAAAGGCTTCCATCCTGTTTGTGATCTGTGTCGTGATCCATTTTGTGGTGAGTTTAGCAACAGCTCCTCCCCCTGAGGCGCAGATTGCGGAATATACTTACAAGAGGTCCTTGTTTGTCGAAGAAACACAGGAAATGAAGGCATTGCCCTGGTATCAGAATTACAGGATTTTGGCCATGATTTTGCTGGTGATAACTACCATAATTGTGGTGATGTTCTGGTAAGAAGAGGCCAGAGGTGTTTTTAAAATACAGATTGTTCTGCGAATACTAACCAGTTGAATTGGAAGTTTGGATTGGTAAAATTCAATTTCCAAAGATTACGCGTAAATTTGTGCATTAAACTTTGGTATGTCAAAAGATAAAAAGCGGCGCGAAGCGTTAATTTACCACGCTAAACCACAGCCCGGGAAAATAAAGATAGTACCCACAAAACCCTATGCAACCCAGCGCGATCTTGCTCTGGCCTATTCCCCTGGCGTAGCAGAGCCCTGCCTGGAAATTGAAAAGGATCGGGAGAATGTCTACCGGTATACCGCCAAAGGAAATATCGTGGCAGTGATTACCAATGGGACGGCCGTTCTGGGCCTAGGGGATATTGGTCCCGAAGCATCAAAACCGGTGATGGAAGGAAAGAGCCTGTTGTTCAAAATATTTGCAGATATAGACGGGATCGATATCGAATTGGACACCAAAGATGTTGATAAATTCGTAGAAACGGTTAAAACTATTGCTCCCACTTTTGGTGGAATAAACCTGGAAGACATCAAAGCTCCCGAAGCATTTGAGATAGAACGACGGCTTAAGGAGGAGTTAAATATTCCTGTAATGCACGATGATCAGCACGGCACCGCTATTATTTCAGCGGCGGCTTTGATCAATGCCCTGGAAATAGCCGGAAAGAAAATCGATAAGGTAAAAATAGTTATTAGTGGTGCCGGGGCCGCAGCGGTTTCCTGTACAAAACTTTACAAAGCCTTTGGGGCGAAGCCGGAAAACATTCTGATGTTAGACAGTAAGGGGGTTATCCGAAAGGATCGCAAGGATTTATCCGAGGAAAAACAAGAGTTTGCCACAGCTCAAAAAGTGGATACCCTGGAAGAAGCAATGCAAGGGGCAGATGTTTTTATAGGTCTGTCTATTGCTGATATCCTTAGTCCGGAAATGTTGCAAGCCATGGCTGAAAATCCAATTGTTTTTGCCATGGCCAATCCTGATCCGGAAATCAACTATGATCTGGCATGTAAGACCAGGGAAGATATCATCATGGCGACAGGACGTTCTGACCATCCTAACCAGGTTAATAATGTTTTAGGATTTCCATTCATCTTCAGGGGAGCACTGGATGTGAGGGCTACAAAGATAAACGAGGCTATGAAAATGGCCGCGGTAAAAGCCTTGGCCGATCTGGCCAAGCAACCCGTTCCTGAGCAGGTTAACATCGCCTATGGGGAAACCCGGCTCAC
>CBDUAW010000059.1:0-9444 GCA_965365215.1 uncultured Eudoraea sp.
GATCGGTATCAGGGTCGGTGAAAATGACCAAATCATTATTCCCCACTAATTCCAGGCTAACCCCAAGATCTGTTTCAAATACCTGATTAACACGAGTTAGTGTGGCGTTGATAGCCGCAAGGGCATCGGGAACCGTTCCACCGTGAAATAGCGTATATTCTCCTGTTGCGGAAACAGCTATCCTGAATTTTCTTAAAACCTGGTCATCTACCAGCGCAGGTCTGGTAATTTGAAACGTTTCCAAAGCAGCTTCCGTGGCACAGACAAAATCTTTTCCTTCTTCTTCCAGTCCTTCCCGATTGTAGACCATATACCGCTGACCTTGTGCAGCAATCTTCTGAAGAAAGGTATTGGAGGTTCGGTCTTCATCTACCAGCATGCTTTGTACCCCCTTATGTGACCAGCTAAAGCGGATCTTTAATTTGTTATTAATTCCGATCCCGGTGTAAGACCTGATACCTGGATACTTTCTGGATAATTCAGCCGAGAATACAGGAGTTTCCTTAATACGAAATGCGTGTAATTCTCCTCCTGAGTCCGGAAAATAGACGATTTTACTAAATGGTGCGGAATTTGAAACCTCCAAAAGTTCTTTCCCCAGGGCTTCTTCATTTAAATCAAAAATCTTTATCTTCTCCGCATCAGAACCAACTAGATAATTTTGAGGTACTGCCCCGCCATTAGATACCGACTCCCAATAATTGGATTGTGCTGCACTATAAAAGGATAAAAATAGTATGGTAATTGATAAAACAACCCGTAATTTTGTTTCCATCAAGGGGAATTTAAAGCATTAAAAGTAAGCCTTTTTCTTATCTTATCTCTGTGATTACAGTCCAAAGCATTTCCAAGTTCGACAAAAAGCAAAACACAATTATCACTATTGGTACTTTTGACGGTGTTCATATTGGCCATCGTAAAATACTTAAACGTCTCATAAATAATGCCAAAGACACTGGGCTTAAAGCTACTGTCCTTACTTTTTTTCCTCATCCCAGGATGGTATTACAGAAAGACACAGAAATAAAACTTCTTAACACCATAGAAGAAAAAACGGAGATTATGGAGGAATTGGGGCTGGATTGCCTTATCATCCATCCCTTTACAAAAGAGTTCTCCAGGCTTTCTGCAACCGAATTTGTAAGAGACATTCTTGTGAATGAACTCAGGACCAAAAAAATAATTATTGGGTACGATCACCGGTTCGGCAGGAATAGAAATGCCAATATCCAGGACCTCATTGCTTTTGGCAACACCTTTGAATTTGAAGTGGAGGAGATCCCTGCACAGGAAGTAGACGATGTGTCTGTAAGTTCAACTAAAATAAGACGGGCGCTAAACGAAGGGGACATCCCAACTGCCAATAACTACCTGGGATACAATTACAGGCTTACAGGTATTGTGGAAAAAGGGAAGGGGCTTGGCAGGAAAATCAACTTTCCAACAGCTAACCTCCATATAAAAGAATCTTACAAGCTGATCCCAAAAAACGGGGTCTATTTAATAAAAAGTAATCTGGATGGAAAGCCTGTTTATGGAATGATGAACATAGGCTTTAACCCAACGGTAGATGGCTCAAAAAGAAGTATAGAGATCCATTTTTTTGATTTCAATAAGGATTTGTACGATAAAAGGGTACAGGTTGAAATCCTAAAGAGGCTTAGGGATGAAGAACGTTTTGAATCTATAGAGGCCCTGAGAAAACAGTTACAAATTGATATGGAAAATTCTAAGAAATTAATATCATAAAAAATGTTGAAAAGGCTGCTTTTCACCAGGATTGATAATAGCCCCTTAATAGTTTTCAGGATACTCTTCGGAATATTAGTAAGCCTGGAATGCTACGGAGCCATTATTACAGGCTGGATAAGGACCAACCTTGTTGAACCCGATTTCACTTTTACCTTTATTGGCTTTGAATGGCTGCACGTTTTCCTGGGCCCGGGGATGTATTTCTACTTTTTTGTTATGGGATCCCTGGGGGTGCTTATAGCTCTTGGTTATAAATATCGCCTCAGCATGGGACTCTTTACTGTTTTGTGGACCATGGTCTATCTTATGCAAAAGACCTCATACAATAACCACTACTATCTATTGATCCTCATTTCCCTGATGATGTGTTTTTTACCGGCTCAAAGGAATTTTTCTTTTGATGCCAAAATAAATCCCGGGATTCGTGAAAATTCCATGTTTGCCTATGTGAAATGGATTATTGTCTTTCAGCTTTTTATTGTCTACACCTACGCATCCATTGCTAAATTGTATGGAGATTGGCTCAATTTTGACCTTGTAAAACTCTTAATGTCTGGCAAACGAAATTATTTTCTTATTGGAGAGGTGCTGCAACTTCATGAGGTGCACGTTTTTATAGCCATTTCAGGAATTCTGTTCGACCTGCTCATAGTACCGGCCCTGCTTTGGAAACCCACAAGAAATTTTGCCTTTGGGTGCTCCATTTTCTTTCATTTATTCAATTCCATAGTATTTCAAATAGGCATATTCCCTTATCTGTCGCTCGCATTTACCGTCTTCTTTTACGAACCGGAAACTATCAGACGTATCTTCCTGCCCAAAAAACAAGCTTACAACGATAAGATACTGCAAATACCTTCATACAAAAGGGGCCTGCTTGGAATGCTAACTGTATATTTCCTTATTCAACTGTTGCTGCCTTTAAGGCATCATTTTATTCCCGGAGACGTATTGTGGACAGAAGAAGGACACCGGATGAGTTGGCGAATGATGCTGAGGAGCAGGTCTGGAAAAATACAGTTTAGGGTATTGAATAAGAATACCGCAATTGCGGAAACAATTAATCTCAAGGATTACCTTAGTCCTAAACAACAAAGGCGTATTGCCGCCTATCCGGATTTTATTTGGCAGTTTGCCCAACATCTGAAAAAAGAATACGCAGCAAAAGGGGAAGATATCTCGGTTTACGTCAATTCAAAGGTCCGTATCAATAGTAGACCAATGGCTAATTTCATTGACCCCAAGACAGACTTGGCCGCTGTTCAATGGCACCATTTCAAGCACCATGAATGGATCCTGCCCGCCCCCTGGAACAAATGAATGCAATGAATTTTAAGTTGAGGAGTGAAGAAATAAAGCCTTAATCGTATTTGTTTTCAAAGGCGTTGATTCATTGGTTTATTAACGCTAAATTTGGCCTTTAAAACAATAGGCATGTTGCAACTCCACACGCTTCGTGAGAATAAAGAACAAATCAGCAAGGCACTCAAAAAAAGAAATATCGATGCAATGCCTTTGCTAGATGACGTTTTGTTGCTCGATGAAAAAAGACGTGCCTTACAGGCCGAACTGGATAATACCCTTGCAGAGTCTAACAAGTTATCCAAGGAAATTGGCATTCTCTACAAAAGCAAAAAGGTAGAAGAAGCAAATGCCTTAAAAAAGAAGACCACAGAATTAAAGGAGGCCTCAAAAGAACTTTCTGAAGCACTTAATCAGAAAGCCATTGAATTGAAAAATGCATTATACCTGGTTCCAAATGTACCTCATGAATCTGTCCCTGCCGGGGATTCTGAAGATGATAATGAGGAGGTTTTTAAAGAGGGCTCCATCCCGGAATTGGGCGAGAGGGCATTACCACATTGGGAGTTGGCCAAAAAGTATGATATTATCGATTTTGAATCAGGGGTCAAGATCACCGGAGCTGGTTTCCCTGTATACAAAGGGAAAGGTGCCAAACTTCAAAGGGCTTTGATTAGCTACTTCCTTGATAAAAATACGGATGCCGGATATAGTGAGATACAGGTACCTCATTTGGTAAATGAAGCCTCGGGTTATGGCACAGGACAGTTACCAGATAAGGAAGGGATGATGTACCATGTGCAAACGGATGATCTTTATCTTATCCCAACCGCTGAAGTACCGGTTACCAATTTGCTAAGAGATGTTATCCTGGAAGCCTCAGAACTACCACGGGCATTTACCGCTTATACCCCTTGTTTCAGAAGGGAAGCAGGAAGCTACGGAGCACATGTAAGGGGTTTAAACAGATTACATCAGTTTGATAAGGTAGAAATTGTTCGGGTTGAACATCCGAAGAATTCCTATAACGCTTTGGATAAAATGGTAGATCATGTTAAAAGTCTGCTTCGCGATCTAAAACTTCCCTACCGCATCCTGAGATTATGCGGAGGGGACTTGGGATTTACCTCAGCTTTAACGTACGATTTTGAGGTCTATTCTACTGCTCAGGAACGCTGGCTGGAGATCAGTTCGGTTTCAAATTTTGAAGCCTTTCAGGCAAACCGATTAAAACTCCGCTATAGGGATGCCAATAACAAGCCTCAGCTGGCGCATACCCTTAATGGCAGTGCTCTGGCCCTGCCACGGGTACTAGCCGGGATCCTGGAGAATTACCAGGAGATAGACCATATCAGGATTCCTGAAGTCCTTGTGCCCTACACAGGTTTTTCTAAAATAGACTAAGTAGCCCATGGAAAAGATTGCCAAAAAATACCTCGGTTTTTTGGAAGCAGGTGATCTCAATGGAGTGCTATCCCTTTTTTCTCCAATGGCCAGGGTGTTCTCCCCTGTTTACGGATCGCAATTAGCAGAAGAGCTTTTTAACAACTATTCAAAGACACAGGAAAATCGGAGTTGTCTTTGGAAGCCTTATATACTGATACGAAAAATAAAAAACTCGCTCTCGATTTTTATTACAAATGGACACTGAAAGATAACTCAATTGTCCAATTTGAAGTTATGGATATCATGGATTTTAACGCTGAAGGAAAGATCCAAAAACTGACTATTATTTATAACAGTGATGAAAGCGGTCAAAGAGTCCGGGAACTCAATAACCCAGTTAATCCTGGGACTGCTCCATCTGCATTGTAATCTTCTTAACAACTTCCCAAGTTTAACTGTGCTATCTTTGTAAAAAAGCAATTATGAGACTGGTCTCGCTTTTATTGTTCTTATTCTTCTTTTGCCCTGTATGGGGGCAGGCCGATTTTCTTGCCAAGCAGTATTTCAAGGACGGGGATTATGAGAAGGCCTTGGTTTTCTATGAAAAACTGATAAAAAGCAATCCCAGAAGAACAGATTATGCAGAAGGTCTGGTAGCATGTTACCAGCAACTTGAGCGTTACCAAGAGGCCGAAAATTTTCTTTTGGATAGGATTAGCGAAGGAAATCCCTACCCTACTGTCTTTATAGAACTTGGATATAACTATCGTCTTCAGAACATGGCCGACATGGCGGAAAATTCCTATGAGAAGGCATTGTCTTATATAGACCTTAACCCCAATTTCGGATATAGCATAGGCTTCAGGTTTCAGCGATACACCTTACTAGATTATGCTCTTAGGGCATACTCAAGGGCAATGGAACTAAATCCACAATTGGATTATAATTTTCAAATCGCTCTAATATACGGAGAGCAGGGGAAAATCGAAGAGATGTACAATGCTTACCTGGATTTGATCGTCAGGGGTAAATCTTCAAAAGCAAATGTGCTAAGGAACATCGATAATTTCATTACGGCAGACCCGGATAACCCCAATAATCTGAAGCTTAAAAGAACCCTGCTCCTAAGAGCCCAACGAAATCCCGACACGCTGTGGAATGAACTTCTAAGCTGGCTTTTTGTTCAGCAAAAACAATTTAACAGCGCATTTACCCAAGAAAAGGCCATTTATAAAAGAGAGCAGGAAGGTAGTATGCAACGATTGGAAGGCCTTGGGAATTTGGCATTGGAAAACGAGGCGGTAGAAGATGCCAAAGCCATATTTGAGTATATTGATAAAAATAGCGGAGACCCTGTAACACGCTTAAATGCCAGGCTCCACTTAATAGACATTGTGCTCTTGGAAGGAGATACCAGAAAATTTAATACTATCCAGGAGCAATTTGAGGAGCTTCTAGACAAATACGGTTTTCGGAGTGAAACATTACAACTTCAAATAGCATATGCCAACTTTCTGACCTTTAAAATGGACCTCCCTGGAAAAGCAACAGCTATTTTAAAGAAATGTCTGGAACTTCCCTTGAGCAAATACAGCGAAGCCTATGTAAAAATTGCGCTGGGCGATATTTTGGTATACGATCAGAAATTCAATGAAGCGCTGATTAATTTTTCACAGATACAAAAGAACCTTAAGAATGATGTTATAGGTCAGGATGCCAGGTTCCGGGTAGCGCAGACCAGTTTTTATAAGGGCGATTTTGACTGGGCACTTACACAGTTAAAGGTGCTAAGGGGTTCCACTTCTCAACTCATTGCAAACGACGCTATGCAATTGAGTTTGCTCATTTCAGACAATTCCCTTGAGGATTCAACCCAGACAGCTTTGAAAAAGTATGCCAGGGCAGATTTTCTAGCATACCAGAATAAAACCCGAACTGCTATTGAAACCCTCAATGGTATTTTACTGGACCATAAAGGGGAAAAAATTGAAGATGAGGCCTTATTTAAACAAGGGCAACTGCTGGAGGAGCTTAAGGATTATGAAGCTGCGCGACTCAATTATCAAAAAGTTATTGAATTTTACGGGCGGGATATCCTCGCAGATGACGCTCACTTTGCCATTGCAGAGCTTTACAGGAAATACCTCAACGAACCGGAAAAAGCGAAGTTTCATTACGAAAGAATAATTTACAACTACCAGGACAGCTATTATTTCCCGCAAGCCCGAAAAAACTTCAGAATTTTAAGAGGTGACGCCATCAATTAATACTTCATTTGGATAGATAGTGTAATTTAGCCTTCACAACCGAGCCAAAAAAAAGACCTTCACTATCAGAAACTATCATCATGTATATCTACAACGTAACCATCAATATAAATGAAGCCGTTCATGATAACTGGTTATTCTGGATGAAGGAAAAACATATTCCGGACATGCTGGCAACCGGTAAATTCTCTGAAGCCAAAATGAGTCGTGTGTTGATAGAGGAAGATATGGGTGGAATTACGTATTCGGTGCAATATACAACTGCAAACAGGGAAACCCTGGATCTATACTACAAGGAAGATGCAGAACGCCTTAGACAGGAGTCACTTGCCCTCTTCAAAGATCAATTTGTAGCATTCAGGACCGAATTAGAAGTCATCCAAATTCAGAAGGATACTATTGTGAGTGCCACAGAACACCTCTTTGTCTATGGTACACTATTAGAGGAAGAAGTACAAGATCATGTTTTCTCACGGAAATTAGAGGGTAAAACAGATGTCCTCGAAGGGCACAAAATAGCCAAGGAGAAGGTAGCAGGTTTATACCCTTCTCTTACTCCAACAGGTAACCCAACTGATCGCATCAAAGGGAAAGTCTTTGTAGTAAGTCCGGCAGACCTGAGCCATGCAGACCAATATGAGGGCAAGGCCTATATAAGGGTAAGGGCCAAATTATCATCCGGGATTCAGGCCTGGGTTTACCTTGGTAAAAACATGATCTCAGGATAAAATTTATGGGCAAAAGAAAAGGAAAAAGACGCGAAAAACGGGGAGGTAAAAAACAAGAATATTCCGAACATTCCCCCGTTAAGGCCAAAAAGTATTTAGGCCAACACTTTCTGGCAGACGATTCTATTGCACAGCAGATAGCACAAACCCTAAGCCTGGAAGAAACAAAGAATGTTGTGGAAATAGGCCCCGGTACCGGGGTGTTAACCAAGTTCCTTCTAAAACGTGATCTTCAACTTATAGCCATGGAAATAGATAAGGAATCAGTGGCTTATCTTTTACATGAGTTTCCACTGGTAAATGCAGATATTCGTGCTGATTTGCAGAAATTCAAAGTTATAGAGGGCGATTTCCTGCAATATAATCTTGAAGAATTATTCAATGGAGAGGCCTTTGCTATCACTGGGAATTTTCCCTATAATATTTCCACTCAGATTGTGTTTAAACTTCTGGAAAACCGCCATAGGATTCCGGAATTTTCCGGAATGTTCCAGAAAGAAGTGGCCAAGCGTATTTGTGAAAAGCAGGGCAGTAAAACCTATGGTATTTTGTCGGTACTTGTACAGGCATTTTACGACGCAAAATACCTGTTTACTGTACACCCACAAGTTTTTGATCCCCCACCAAAGGTACAATCGGGGGTGATCCATTTAAGGAGAAAGGAGGAGTTTCTGCTAGACTGTAATGAGGCCCTTTTCTTCAGAGTGGTTAAAACATCTTTTAACCAAAGGAGGAAGACCCTTCGCAATAGTTTAAAAACATTTAACCTTTCTGATAATCTAAAAGAAGATACTATCTTTGACCGGCGCCCGGAGCAGTTAGCCGTTTCCGAATTTATTGCGCTTACCAAGAAGATAGCAGATGACACCCTTTAAACTCACAGATGAGCTGCTGTTAGAAATTGAACAGCTAATAGATGCGCAGGATGATAAAAACCTCCTGGCGCTGCTCGATGAGTTCCACTATGCCGATGTCGCCGAAATCGCCAACGAACTTAACGAAGATCAGGCCATTTATGTCATTAAGCTTCTGGATAGTGATAAGACTGCAGATGTACTTACCGAGCTCGATGTCGATATAAGAGAGGCCATTCTGAACAACTTATCATCCAAAGAGATTGCTGAGGAACTCGATGAACTGGATACGGATGATGCTGCTGATATTGTTGCCGAATTACCCCGTGAAATAGTACAGGAAGTAATCTCAGAAATTGAGGATAGGGAACATGCAGAGGCTATTGTTGACCTGTTGCGTTACGACGAGAATTCCGCAGGGGGCCTCATGGCAAAAGAATTGGTAAAGGTCAATGAAAACTGGAATGTCCTGACCTGTGTAAAGGAAATGCGGGCACAGGCAGAAAACGTTACCAGGGTACATTCCATCTATGTAGTGGATGATCAGGACCTGTTAAAGGGAAGGTTATCCCTGAAGGATCTTCTTACCACTTCCACAACTGCTCCTATTAAAGATGTGTATATTCCTAAAGTAGACTCTGTCAACGTAAACGAAAAACCTGAAGAAGTTGCCAGAATAATGTCTAAATATGACCTTGAAGCCATCCCGGTGGTTGATGAGATTGGCCGACTGGTAGGCCGCATAACTATTGATGATATTGTAGATGTTATTAGGGAAGAAGCCGAAAAAGATTATCAGTTGGCAGCGGGTATTTCTCAGGTGGTAGAGGCAGACGACAGTATCTGGGAACTAACCAGAGCACGATTACCATGGCTCTTTTTAGGGCTGGTAGGAGGTGTTGGTGCCGCAGCCATTATGGGAGGTTTTGAAGAGATGATCAGTAAACATGCTATCTTGTTCTTTTTCACCCCGCTTATTGCAGCCATGGCAGGAAACGTAGGGGTACAATCGAGCGCTATTATTGTGCAGGGTTTGGCGAATGATGATCTCAAAGGGAGTATTTCCAACAGACTTATAAAGGAATTGTTGCTGGTAACTCTTAATGGCTTAATTCTTTCGCTAGTGCTCCTTGTTTTTACCTGGTTTTGGAAGGG
>CBDUAW010000060.1:0-9368 GCA_965365215.1 uncultured Eudoraea sp.
ACTCGACGTAACACCTTTGTCGCTCGGAATCGAAACCATGGGTGGGGTAATGACCAAGCTTATTGAGGCCAATACTACAATACCCACAAAGAAGTCGCAAATATTTTCAACTGCGGCAGATAATCAGCCTTCTGTAGAAATCCACGTATTGCAGGGTGAAAGGCCAATGGCCGGAGACAATAAGACCATAGGCCGTTTCCATCTCGATGGAATTCCACCTGCTCCCAGAGGTACACCTCAGATTGAGGTAACTTTTGATATTGATGCCAACGGTATCATCAAGGTTTCTGCAACGGATAAGGCAACGAACAAAACACAGGATATCAGGATTGAGGCATCGTCCGGACTTACGGAAGAAGAGATCCAAAAGATGAAAGCAGAGGCTGAAGCTAATGCTGAAGCCGACAAAAAAGCCAAGGAAACGGCTGATAAACTCAATGAGGCCGACAGTATGGTCTTCCACACAGAAAAGCAACTCAATGAATTTGGTGATAAATTATCTGATGATAAGAAAAAACCTATCGAAGATGCTTTGGAAGAGTTGAAAAAGGCGTATGAAACCAAGGAGATAGATCAGATTACGCCGGCCCTTGAAAAGATCAATGAGGCCTGGAAAGTTGCTTCCGAGGAAATGTATAAAGCCCAGGCAGAAGCTCAGCAGGCTGGTGCTTCACCAAATGGTGAGGAAAGTGCTGCCGGAGGAGATGCTAAGGAAGGTGATAACGTGGAAGACGTTGACTTTGAGGAAGTGAAATAAAGGACTGGCAGATTTGCCATTTCGTAAAACCATGTACAATAGGGAGGGGCTTTTTGCCCCTCTTTTTTTATGCAGATTGATAAACTCGCAATTAGATTTCCTGGACTTGTTAGAAAATGATATAACTCAGTTGGAAGGTGGTTTGATTCATCCCACTTTCTAAATCAGCTCTAAATAAATCCTTGTCTGTAAAGGTATTCACTTCAATACTAGCCCTTCTATATCGAATGCCAAACCCAATGGAAACACTTGCAGGTATTGCTCTGAATCTTCCCCTTCGTGTCCTTTCTTCTTCACTCAAAGATTCTCGTGGACGCGCAGATTTAATAATTTCTGGATGAACTAAAATATCATTGTTGATAGTAAAATCCAGGTTGCCTTTTCCTGTGATATAAAAACTAAGGTCATTGCTTATCAAGAGGTAGTAATTTGCCCCAGCGGTAATTCTAAGAAAGGAATAATCTACATTAATAGGTATAGGGTTTTCAAAATCTTTTTCCGGATATTTAATGATCATTGCTTCAGAACTGTAAGGGGAATAATATGCTGATTCCAACTGGAAGGAGATCTTTTTCGAAGGGCTTAGTACACTTAGCCCTAAGCCAAAGAAATATCCATTTTCCTCTCCATATTCGGCCTTATTAATGTCAGGATTATAACCACTGGAAATAGCAGTTAATTGGGAACGCGATAGTCCACCTAAAACGATATACTGGAATGTTGCCTTGTCATAGGTGCTAACAAAAGAAAGAGCTTCACTTTCTGAGCACAGGTGACTTTTCACAAAATAAGACTTTAAGCTTTCCTGATCATAAGTGGGCATTTGTTCTTCAGGATCGTTGGGATTACAGCTAATATTTTGCTTGAGCTGAAGAATATAAGCCGTGTTTTCTTTTTCTCTGAATACAATTTCCTCCAGTTCGTTCAACACCAAATTATATCGCTTATATAACAGCGGTTCTATTTTATTTCCTGGCAATTGATAAAAATATCTTTCCAATGCCTTTGTCTTATATTTTAGGAGCGTTTTTTCTCCCTCGACCAAAATTTCGAGGGCCACTGTGGTTTCCTGCAAATTCAAGTCATTGCGCAGCGACAGGTTTTCATAATCATTCGAGGGGTCGAAAGCTACCCTGGCGATCACAAATTTGCTTTCGTTCTCTATTCTGAATTCCTTAAGCTTATCAACCGCGATTCTCTCAAATTTGGATGCGCCTTCTTCCTTAAAAATAATAGCGGTGGGAGAGAAATCCCATTTTACTTTCTTAAAATAACCACTAGTTCTTTCGGATGTTTCATTGGAAATGATGTAACCCTTTTTATAATTAGACTGACTGTAGGAAAAAGCAATTGAAAATAAAAAAAGAGTTGTTAGTAAAGTATGTCTCATTAAGTATTATCTAAAAAATTCACTTATTTTAAGGTTGAAGATTATTAGAGTCGATCCAATTTTCGATAATCGTAAATTTAACTTCTGGGCGGCAAAATATTGCTGAATTTACCATTCCCATGTCTAAACGAATTCTTCGAGGTATAATTATATTTGGAAACGTGATTTTGTCTAAGCATAGTTTCCGTTTGTTTTAAGAAGCTGATAATTTACTCCAAATTTTTCACGTCAGCATCTGTTAGGCTGACTTGTTAAAAGGTAATATTTGTACATCAATTCAATTTAACTTTGATAAAACTACAAAGCAACTATTCGATGAATTGCACCGATCTAAATAAAATTGTACAATAAAACACAGTACTTTTGCTTATAGGGGCTTTTGGCCCCTCCTTTTTTTGGTATGTATTTTGTTTATAATCAAAATATTAAAGACTAATTTTGCCATATGAAACAAACCTACTCCTCTTATTTTACCCAAATCGTTTTAACAGGAATCCTCTGGTTTTTCCACGGGAATCTTATATCACAGGAGCCGAGGGTATTCACTACAGAGGACTTTGATCTGCGCGGTCCTGTAAAAACATGCCTGGTAGTAACCGACTATGGGAAGGAAGAATTTGAATTTAATCCCGAAGGATACCTGACTAAATTAGTGACGAGGTTTAATGATACTGATTACAGTGTAACCTACTACAAATATCAGGGCAGCCATATTGCGGAAAGAAGGTATGAAAACTATATTGAGGGAAACTTTGATGAAGCCACCTCCATTGCTCATTTTTACACAACTGATACCACGGCTAACAAGGTGATAACTGAAAAAATCCTCTCTTATAGCAAGGAGTTCCTGGACCAGTATGAGTATTCGTATGATGCTGAGGGAAAGCTTAGCAAAATAATCCATTCCAATGCTGATGGCCTAGATGAGACCCTGATTGAATACAGTCAGTATAAAGGGGAATCTACCACATCCTATATGTTGAATGGCGTACTGCTTAAGTCGATCAGGACTTCGCGAAAAAAGGCGGGACAACCCTCCGAGAGGAAGGTGGTCCTTACCAAGGAGTTTCTGAATGGGGAACCGGTAAAAGCAATGGAACAAACTTTTGACACCAAAGGCCTGTTAAGGTCGGTAACAGAATTCCAATATGATAAGGAGAAGAAATCCTTTGCCGAAAGCAAATTCTCCGAATATTTCTACGATGAAAAAGAGATCTTACTTAAAATAGTTCAAACCGTAGGAAAGTCTAAATCGAGCCAGGAGTTTATTTATCAATTTGATGATGAAACCAAGGGGAATTGGATTAAAAAGATCATCACTCCGGAAAATGAGTATACCACTCGTATTATTGAATATTTTGAAGAAGAACAGCAAAAGGACTAAACCCCACAAATTTTCAATGTATAATCAATTGTAAAATAGATTCCGAATGTGTAAGGGGCTATTCGTTTGAGTTCAGAATTTTACGCTGAAAAAGGCCCTGAAGTTACCACCTAATCAGCTCCATTCCTTCCTTAGAATTCCATAACAGCAGGTGTTGCGTTTAAAACCATCAGACAGATATACGTTTTCTCTCAGAACACCTTCCAATTTGGCCCCTAATTTCTCAACAGCCTTTCGCGACCTGGTATTGCGTTCATCAATTCTGAATTCAACCTTTTCGAAATTCATTGAATGAAAGGCATGGTTTATCAGCAGATGTTTCATCTCCTTATTGAGTCCCGTCCCTTGAAAGCCTCTTCCTATCCATGTAGATCCTATGTGCAAAACACGATTTGTCCAGTCTATATGCATATAACGTGTACAACCGGCAAAGGAAGATGTCTTTTTATCAAAGATCACAAATGGCTGCGCTCTGTTTACCTTTTGGTCGTTCAACGCCTTTTTAACATAGGCCTCAAGATCTTCTGCCGAGTCAATAACGGAAGGGGAGTACCTTACGAGCCCGGGTTCAGATGCCACTGCGAGAAGCTCCCGGTAGTTTTCTAAGGTAAGGGGAGAGAGTCTTACCCTTTCATTCTCTAAAACAAGTGGTTGGATCATATTTCGAGCCTTGTTATAATTTCCTTGCGCATTTCATGCCCCCCGGGGAAGGTAATAAATCGAAGCTTTTCATTGAAACACTGTTTTAACTTCTCTTCCTCTTTGCTCATTCGCGCCGGCGTAAGAAAAGCGTCCGATTCCCCAATGATAAAGGTAACTTTGTTGGGTGTTCCTGGATAGTCAAAATCCACTGCTTCAAGCTCCTTCGGAATACCCCCGGCATACACAATGAGGTGTTCACAGGGCATTTTTTTCCTGGCCAGCCATCGTAGCGCAATAGACACTCCTTGTGAAAATCCCATCACTACAAAGCGGCATTTGTCAGGGATGGCTTCATTTATGATCAGTGCCTCCAGGTAGTTATAGAGGTTTACCTTTTCCACTTCCGTTTGTTCCCTGGTAAGCCAGCTGGCCCCAACATGCTTGTAGGCTCCATTGAGGTAATATTTAGAAGGGGCTTGTGGTGCAATGATATAGTTTTCAGCTGGATTGAGCCCCTGAAAATAACGTAGAAAATACCGGCTTAAATACCCTATCCCGTGAAAGACCAGCCATATATAACGCGTTTGTACGCCAATTTCATTCAGTGTGGAATAAGTATTCTTACTGAGGTATTGAACTTGTTTTTCATGAGATTGCATAGGCCAAATATAAGCTAATAGCAGTTGTAATTTTGAATCCCTATTTTTGCAAAAATTTTATTCATGGACAACTACAAAACCCAAATACTACAGGTATGCAACGACATTCGTAAGGGAACGCTGATGGAAACCCTCGATATTGAATATATCGATGTTGGGGAGAATTACCTCATCGCAAAAATGCCTGTGACCCCTAAAGTTCACCAGCCAGACGGGGTTCTGCATGGCGGGGCTACTGTAGCCTTGGCCGAGAGCGTTGGGAGTGCGGCTTCTTACGTGTTCCTCGATGGAAAACAGTTTTATGTACGCGGTATTGAAATTGCAGCCAACCACGTAAAAAGTATCCGGGAGGGGGAGGTATTCGCCAGGGCCACCATTGTCCACAGAGGAAGAACAACTCAACTTTGGGAGATCCGGATCACTGATTCTGAAGGACAGCTTATTTCGCTGTGTAAGCTTACGACCATCGCCCTGGAAAGATCTAAGTAGTCTATGGATTTTTATGGTCAAATAAACGAACATATTAAAAGGGAGCTACCTCTCGTACTTTATAAAGAACCCGAATCCCAGATAATCAAGGCAATTCTTCAAGAGGATTCTGTAATACATCGGGTGGCTACTTTCAAGGAAAAAGGATTTGTGTTTGCACCCTTCCTCAACAATTCAAAACCTGTATTGATTCGTGCAGATCAGTTCTTGAAAAAACAATTTGAAGCCACGGAATTACCAGCTTTACCACTTGGCAAACACAAGGAATCAAATCTTGAGAGAGATCGCTATAAGCAAATGGTTGTGAAGGCCATTAATGAGATTTCAAAAGGCGCAATAGATAAAGTGGTGCTATCCAGGCAAATTACCATTACTACTCACTGCGAACCTATTTTACTTTTTCAACGTCTGCTCATGCAGTTTCCAAACGCATTTTGCTACTGTTGGTATCATCCTGAAATAGGACTATGGGTGGGTGCCAGTCCAGAAATCCTTTTGCATTTACATGACGGCCACTTAAAGACCGAATCCCTGGCCGGTACCCAGAAACGAATCGGGGATAAGAAACCCCAATGGACGGATAAAGAAAGGAAAGAGCAGGAAATTGTAACCCAATATATTGCCATGGCCTTGCAGAATAAGGTTGGGAAGCTACAGTTTTCTAAACCCGAATCTGTAATTGCCGGAAGCCTCTGGCACCTTAGAACGAAAATATGGGGAGCAGCTACCAAGGAGGACCTTGCTGTTATAATCCGTGCACTGCACCCAACTCCTGCTGTTTGTGGTTTTCCCTTGCCAGCTGCCCTGAAGTTTATAAAGGATGTTGAGAATTATACACGATCTTATTACACCGGGTATTTGGGAGAACTCAATTTTGGAGAATCTGATCACACCCATTTATATGTAAATCTCAGATGTATGGAAGTGCTTCCGGAAAAACTAAAGATCTATGTGGGAGGGGGGATTATCCTTGAATCGGATCCCGACCGGGAATGGGAAGAAACCGTTCACAAAAGTGAAATCATGAAATCGGTCTTATTTAATTCCCGTAATTGATTGGGAAAGGAGGTAGAACCGTCGTATTTTTGCAACTTATATGAAATACTCCATTATTCCTGCGGCCCAACAAGTGGTCTATCATTGCAAAGCACGTGGTATCAAGAATATTGTGATTTCTCCAGGTTCCAGGAATGCTCCACTTACACTTGGTTTTACAAACGATCCTTTTTTTAATTGTCATAGTATTGTGGACGAAAGGGCAGCTGCATTTTTTGCCCTTGGAATGGCACAGCAATTGCGACAACCGGTTGCCGCAGTATGTACCTCTGGCAGTGCCTTGTTGAATTATTATCCGGCGGTAGCAGAAGCATTTTACAGTGATATCCCAATAGTGCTGATTTCTGCAGACCGGCCTGTATACAAGATCGATATTGGAGACGGGCAAACCATTAGGCAGGATTTTGTTTTTGAAAGGCACATAGGCTTTTCTGCCAATTTAAAACAAGACCTGAATCATGCCAGAGAAACTATTGAGCATCTGGCTCCGGATTTGCTCTCTGAATCAGAGCCGCGGCAAATAGAAGTGGAAAAGCAAAATAATGATCTTTTAAATAGTGCGCTGTGTTTGGCAATTCAGAATCAGACCCCTGTGCACATAAATGTGCCTTTTGAAGAACCGCTTTATAACCTGACTGATGCCATACAGGTAAAATGTGAGGTAGACCCGGTTGTACCCCCAGCTTCTCAGGAAGTGGATCTTACTGAGTTTGCGGAGATTTGGAATGCAGCCTCCAGAAAACTTGTGTTGGTTGGGGTAAATCCTCCGGAAACTATAAGCCAGGAGTTTTTGAACCAATTGGCAGAAGACCCTTCGGTGCTGGTACTTACGGAAACCACTTCAAACCTTCATCATCCCAATTTCGTTTCAAGTATTGATAGTATAATAGCCCCGATTGAAAATTCCCCGGAAAGAGATCAGATTTTTTCGGATTTGAAACCTGAAGTCCTATTAACTTTTGGGGGTTTAATTGTATCTAAAAAAATCAAAGGGTTTTTAAGGACGCATAGCCCTGAACATCACTGGCATGTACATCCCATAAAGGCCTATAATACATTTTTTAAGCTTACGCATCATTTCAGGGAATACCCGGAAAGCTTCCTGAATCGATTTTTGCAATTAGCCCAAAAAAACCACGGGAACTACTTTGAAAAATGGAACAACAGAAAGTGTCATTATCAGGAAAAAAGAGGCGTTTATCTCTCAAAAATCGCTTTCAGTGATTTTAAGGCCTTCCACCACATTATAAAGACAATTCCAGGTGGGATGCACGTTCAATTGGCTAATAGTTCAACGGTGCGCTATGCCCAGCTTTTTGAAATAGATCCTACTAACCCTGTATATTGCAACCGTGGTACCAGTGGCATAGATGGTAGTACTTCTACTGCTGTTGGGGCCTCCTTGGCAGCAAATGAGCCGACAGTCTTAATTACCGGGGATCTCAGTTTTCTCTATGATGTGAATGGGTTATGGAATAACTATCTTCGAAATGATTTCAGGATCATAGTCATAAATAATCAAGGAGGAGGAATCTTCAGGATATTACCTGGAATGGATAACTCCGAGAATTTTGAAACGTTTTTTGAAACCGTACAAGACCTGGATCTTAAACATATCTGTACCCACTATGGAGTTGAATATCATATGGCTGATGATTTAGCTCAATTGAAAAATGAGCTTAACAGGTTTTATGAGAAATCCTCTGTGCCTAAGTTACTTGAGGTTATTACCCCTCGGAACATAAATGATAAAATTTTGCTGGATTATTTTGATTTTCTATCTTGATCCAATGCCAACTAACACCTAGAAGATGCCAAACAAAAGAGAGGAACTGATAGTGAAATACGCAAAAGATCTTAGGGATAAATTCGGAATTTCACCAGATGAGGACCTTCTCCGGAAAGTTACCCATGGCCTTGGCCCGGCAATATATAATAGAGACTCTGCCACGGTTTCCAGTACAGATAGCAAAGAGCTGGAAAGAGTTAAACAAAACTTTCTATTAAAGAAACTTGGCCTGGAAGACCGGCCGGAACTGATGACGGCCATTGAAGATATTATGGCGCAATACGGAGTGTCTGTAAGGACCAAGTACAGAGTCGTGGTCTACTATTTGCTTACCAAGCAATTTAAAAAAGAGGAGGTTTATAACTGATTGTACTTTTATGAAAGGCATAGACCAGGTTCCTTGAAAAATTACTATGATTGAATTAGGAAATTATAATACCCTTAAAATATTGCGAAGCACTCGTGTGGGCTTGTTCCTGGGAGATGAAGATGTTGATGATTTATTACTCCCTTCAAAATATGTTCCAGATAATTTTGAAATAGGAGACGAAATAGAGGTTTTTTGTTACCTGGACAATGAAGAGCGACCTGTAGCCACAACCCTTACGCCTTTGATCAAGAGGAATTCCTTTGCTTATTTGAAGGTTGCTGATGTAAATGAAGCAGGTGCATTTCTAGACTGGGGCCTGGAAAAACAACTCTTTGTTCCTTTTAAGGAGCAACCCTCTAAGATGATGGCCGGACATAAATACCTGGTGTATTGTTATCTGGATGAAAAATCTTTTCGCTTATTGGCTACTGGAAGATGGTTTAAATATGTGGACAATGAAAATATGGACCTGAAGCCACAGGATGAAGTAGACCTCCTGGTAGCACGAAAGTCTGACCTCGGATGGGATGTAATTGTCAACAATAAACACCGTGGTTTAGTGTTTAGCAGCGATGCAGACCGAGAATTGAAATTGGGCGATCAACTAAAGGGCTTCGTAAAGCTAATAAGGCCGGATAAGAAATTAGATATCGTTCTCAGACCTGAAGGCAAGTTGCGCTTAGAACCAGCGGCCATGCAAATTTATGAAAGACTGCAACAAAATAATGGTTTTATAGACCTGCACGATAAGTCTTCCCCAGAACGGATTCAAAAGGTATTCCAAATGAGTAAAAAGACCTTTAAAAGAGCGGTTGGCACGCTTTATAAAGCG
>CBDUAW010000061.1:0-9323 GCA_965365215.1 uncultured Eudoraea sp.
AGAGGAGATCCTGAAGGCCGTTCCAGATGATGAGGCACAGATTAAAAATAGATTACAAATTGCTGAATCAGATAAAGTTGGGGCTTACTATCAGGAGGCCATACAATACCCTTCTCTCAATATCAGGGGAATGCAATCCGGGTGGATAGATGAAAAAGTCAGGACCATTATCCCGGGATGGGCCAGGGCCGAAATTGATGTAAGACTGGTCCTTGAAAGTGATCCGGAAAGGCTTTTGGCTTTGATCAGAGGGTATATCGAGGAACAGGGTTACCAGGTAATTTCGGGAATACCTACCAGGGAACAGCGTTTGCAGTTTCCCAGGATTGCTACCTTCAGCTCAGAAATATCCTACCAGTCTTTTCGTACCCCCTTTGATTCCGAAGTAGGTATCTGGCTAACCAAATCTATGCGAAGAGCATTTGGGGAAGATCCTGTTAGAATCCGGATGAGTGGGGGCTCTATCCCCATATCTCCCTTTGTAAATACCTTAAATATACCGGCCGTAACGGTACCTACAGTTAATCGGGATAATAACCAACACAGTCCCAATGAAAATTTGCGATTGGGTAATTACAGGGAGGGGATCAAAACCATGATAGCCATCCTTAGTGAAGGACTATGATACCTGTTCACTCGAGGTCAAATCAATAAAGAGAGACTCCAGGGTTTTATTCTTTCGACTGAGTTGCAAGGTCTTTAACTCATGGTCATGTGCAAAATCAAATACGGCAGGCCTCATGTCCTTGGAAGTTTTAAAAGTAATCTCGTAAACAAATCCTATGGTGTTTTTTACTTCCTTTACATAAGGTATCTTTTGCAGGAAGGCTTCTTCAACCCGGTAGTCGAATTCAACCTCTATTATTTGTTCTTCCTTATCCCTGAGGTCTTCCAGGGTGGCATCGGCAACTATTTTACCCTTATTTATGATCAGTACCCGGTCACAAAGAGCTTCCACCTCTTTCATAATATGGGTAGATAGTAAAATGGTTTTTTCCTTAGCCATTTCCCTGATGAGTTTGCGGATTTCCTGAAGTTGATTCGGATCTAATCCGGTAGTGGGCTCGTCAAGAATGAGGACATCCGGATTGTGCAGTAAAGCAGCAGCAAGCCCTACTCGTTGCCGATATCCTTTTGAAAGCTGTCCAATTTTCTTGTGAGCTTCTTCAGTGAGTCCTGTTTGAGAGATGACTTCCTGCACCCGGGCTTGGTCTACCTTGTAAACATCTGCATTAAAATCCAGATATTCCCGTACATACAGTTCCAGGTAAAGGGGATTGTGCTCCGGGAGATATCCAATGCTTTTCTGCACTTTCCTCGCCTCATTTTCAACGTGGAAGCCATTTACAAACGCCTCCCCTGAATTGGCCTTGCTGTAAGTAGTTAATATTTTCATCATAGTAGACTTTCCTGCTCCGTTGGGACCCAGAAAACCAACAATTTGACCTTTTTCTATTTCAAAAGTAACCCCATCCAAAGCTTTTTGGGTTCCGAAGGATTTCGTAATATTTTGCGCCAGGATAGACATAGAAATTCTTTTGGGTAAAAATACAAAAACCAGAATTTTCGCTGCTGAAAAGTAGTTTGTTTTATTTGATTACCAGCCCTCTGCTCATTTAAAAATCAATGCAGTATTCTTAAAATATCATTGATTTGGGATTAGATTATGCAATGAAAAATGGTTTTTCCCGGTATTTTGAAAAAAGAAATACATTCCGTTTGATATTTAAATATAATATTTACCTTAGCCACTTAGTTTTAAAAAATGACTCGCAATTATTTCTGGAACGGTTTTTATTTTTATTTCTTTTTTCAAAGAAATACGGGACGGTTTTAGTTGATATTGAACAATATAAAATAAGAAGTCCCGTAAATTGCGGGATTTTTTTTTGGCTGAATTTTTCAAATCGTGGCTTTAAAAATAGCAATACAGGGAATTAAGGGTTCCAATCATCATCAGGTTGCCATAGAATACTTCGGTGGTGACATTGAATTGGTTGAATGTCTTTCTTTTCATGAATTGGTAGATCAGATGTTGCAAAAGAAGGCCGATAAGGGTGTGATGGCCATAGAGAATTCTATCGCCGGCTCTATTATTCCAAATTATGCCCTTGTTTACCAGAATAATTTGCACATCATAGGAGAATACTATCTGAATATCCATCATCATTTAATGGTGCTTAACGGTCAGGCGATTACAGATATTAAAGAAGTACGTTCGCATCCCATGGCTTTGCTTCAATGCCGCGAATACCTCAAAACCCAGCCGCATATCAAGATGGTGGAAGACGTAGATACAGCGGAGACGGCCAAACTGATACAGGAAAATAGCCTGAAAGGTATTGCAGCAATTGCACCTAAAGTAGCCGCGGAACTCTATGGCCTGGAAATAATTGCCTCGGATATTCAAACCATAAAAAACAATGCCACCCGCTTTATTATTATCAAAACTAAAAACAAGGAACTGGCCAGGGAGGAGATCAACAAGGCTTCCATTCGTTTTATCACAGATCATAAAAGAGGTAGTCTTGCAACAGTTCTCAATGTTATGAGCGATTGCAATCTAAACCTGACAAAAATTCAATCGCTTCCAATTATAGAGACCCCCTGGAAGTATGCCTTTTTTGTGGATGTGACATTTGAAGCCTATGAAAATTTTTCAAAGGCAAAGGCGTTACTTGCGATTATGTCTGAAGATTTTAAGGTGCTGGGGGAATATAAAAATGCAAGAATGCAATGAAAACGGCAGATCGATTACATACCGTAGAGGAATACTACTTCTCCAGAAAATTACGGGAGGTTAGGAGTCTGATTGCTGAAGGCCGACCCATAATCAACATGGGGATAGGCAGTCCGGATCTTGCGCCCTCAGAAGAAGTAGTCAATACACTGCAGCATTCCGTAAAAGAAGCGGGTGCACATCAATATCAAAGTTATCAGGGACTGCCTCAGTTAAGAGAGACCATTGCATCTTTTTACCAGGATAAGTTCGAGGTTTCTGTTGATCCGCAAAGTGAAATCCTGCCTTTGATGGGATCCAAGGAAGGGATAATGCACATCAGTATGGCCTATTTGAATCCCGGAGATGAGGCTTTAATCCCTAATCCGGGCTATCCAACTTATACAGCGGTAACCCGTTTGGTAGGAGGTGTTCCAAAAATGTATAATCTTAGCCAGGAGGGCGGCTGGTTTCCTGACCTGGATGCCCTGCAAGAGGAAGATTTATCGAAAGTAAAGCTCATGTGGGTCAGCTATCCGCATATGCCTACAGGTGCAAGTGCATCATTGGGGCAGCTGGAAAGACTAGTAAAGTTTGCTAAACGAAATGACATCCTGCTCGTGAACGACAATCCTTACAGTTTTGTGTTGAGCAAAAATCCAATTAGTTTATTAAATGTGCCAGGCGCAAAAGGTATAGCGCTGGAATTAAATTCCCTTAGTAAAACCTTTAATATGGCCGGATGGCGAGTGGGGATGGTATTGGGAAGTTCGGAACATATAGAGGCCATCCTAAAGGTAAAAAGCAATATGGATTCCGGGATGTTTTATGGGATTCAAAAAGGGGCAATAGCTGCCATGCAAAGTGGTAAAGAATGGTTTAACCACTTAGATGAAATTTATGAATCGCGAAGAAAACTTATGTTTCAGGTCGCGGACAAATTGGGCTGCGGTTATGACAAAAATGCGGTGGGGATGTTTGTTTGGTGCAAACTGCCCAATGGGGCCATACCTTCAGAACAGTTTGTTGACAAAATTCTGTATAAACACAATATTTTTGTAGCGCCTGGAACCATTTTCGGAAGTAATGGTGAAGGATATATTCGGTTATCCTTATGTGTAAAAAAGGATAAGATAGAAGAGGCTATTCAGCGATTGGATAAAAAAGGGAGGGAATAGAATGATGAAAAATATTTTTGTAATCGGTATTGGTTTAATTGGAGGCTCCCTTGCAAAGGACATTAAAAGAAATTCCCCTGAAACAAAGCTATTCGGAATAGATGAAAATCCTGAGAATGCAGCTAAAGCATTGGAATTGGGAATGATAGATGAAATTGCGGATCTGGATAAATTGCCTCTGGCAGATCTGGTAATTGTAAGTATTCCTGTTAATGCAATTGTTACCCTCTTGCCCGGTATTTTAGATGCTATTAATGATGAGGCCTTGGTGATCGATGCTGGTTCTACAAAATCACAGATTTGCCAGCAGGTAACAGACCATCCCAAACGCCGTAACTTTATGGCTTGTCACCCCATAGCAGGGACCGAGTTTTCCGGTCCCGAAGCGGCTCTTGAGGGCCTATATGAGAATAAAACCAATATTATCTGTGAGGTGGAAAAAACCGCTTTTAAATTACAGGAAAAAGGCTTGGAATTATTCAGGTTGCTGGGGATGAGGATTCGGTACATGAATCCTGAGGCTCATGATCGTCATATAGCCTATGTATCGCATTTATCGCATATCAGTGCTTTTATGCTGGGCAAAACAGTGATCGAAAAGGAAAAAAATGAACGGGATATATTCGATATGGCGGGTAGTGGTTTTGAAAGTACCGTAAGACTGGCCAAAAGTTCACCTGAGATGTGGACGCCGATTTTTGAGCAAAACAAGACGAATGTTATTGAAACGCTGGAAGAGTATATTCAAAACCTGGAACAATTTAAGCAAAAGCTCCTGCAAGAGGATTTTCAGGGGATTTACCGCGAAATGGACAATACGAATAGGATAAAATCAATTTTAAAAGGAATACCACTTAATAAAACCTAGTAAAGTGTAATGGAAAATACAAGAGAATTAAGAACCTGGCTCGATGAGATGACCTTACCCCATCCGTTGGTTATTGCAGGGCCATGTAGTGCAGAAACTGAAGAACAGGTTCTGAAAATAGCCCATGAACTCAAGGATACTGATGTAAACTATTTCCGGGCAGGGATTTGGAAGCCACGTACCCGTCCTGGAAATTTTGAAGGCGTTGGGGCCATTGGCTTAAAATGGCTGCAAAAGGTGAAAGGGGAGACCGGGATGAAGACAGCAACGGAAGTGGCCAATAAAAATCATGTTGAGCTTGCCCTGGAGCACGATGTGGATCTATTATGGATCGGCGCACGATCTACAGTTAGTCCTTTTATTGTACAGGAAATTGCTGATGCCCTTGCTGGCACTGAAAAAATTGTTCTGGTGAAAAATCCTGTAAATCCGGACCTTTCTTTGTGGCTTGGGGCTGTAGAACGTCTCTACAAGGCCGATATCAAAAAACTGGGGGTTATTCACCGGGGATTTTCATCGTACCAGAAAACCAAATACAGAAATATCCCGGAGTGGCAGTTGGCTATTGAGTTACAAACTAAATTCCCGGATCTACCATTGATTAATGATCCATCGCATATTAGTGGTAGCCGTGATTTAATTTTTGATGTATCTCAAACGGCACTCGATCTAAATTATGACGGCCTGATGATTGAAACGCATTTCGACCCGGATAATGCCTGGAGCGATGCTGCACAGCAGGTGACCCCAAAAAGACTCGTACAAATTATGGAAGATTTGAAAATACGAAAGGAAACAAGCCAAGAAGCAGAGTATAATAGCAAGCTGAACAATTTAAGGGCACAGATAGACATTATTGATAATCAATTGATAGAGATTCTCGGAAAAAGGATGCAGGTTGCTGATGGCATAGGGGAACTCAAGAAAAACCGGAATGTGGCTGTATTGCAAACCAACCGCTGGAACGCTATCCTGGGTAAAATGATCCTGGAAGGTGAGACCAAGGGGCTGAGTGAGGAATTTGTACTGAGAATGTTTAAGGCCATCCACCAGGAATCCATTAACCATCAGGAGAAGATTATTAATGCATAATAATTATATCCTGCTACTGTAACAAATCCAGGATTCTGCTGTCTTTACAGGGAACATAAATAATTCCATTAAAATGAAAAAAATATTCACACTTTGCTTTGTATTGATAACGGTTACAGGATTCGCCCAGCGTATTGTTGATAAGGATGTAGGGGAATTCAAAGAGATTAAAGTTTTCGATTTAATTGAAGTAAATCTTATCAAGGCAGATGAAAACAGGATCCTTATTAAAGGAGATAATGTTTATGACATCAAGTTCGTCAATAAAGACGGAGTACTAAAACTGCGGATGCAACTCGATAAAAAGTTTATGGGGGAAGATACGCTGATAGAGGTATACTATACAGATTTGGATATTATAGACGGGAATGAAGGTGCCAAAATAGTATGTAATGAATTGGTTGAGAAAGACCACATAGAGATCAGGGCACAGGAAGGAGCGCAAATAAACATTGGAATGGATGTGGAGAATGTTAATATCAGGGCTGTAACCGGGGGGATAGTAGAAGCTTCCGGCTTGGCTAAAAATCAGACCATTGTCATAAATACCGGAGGGATATTTGAAGGACGGGAGCTTAAGACAGAACAGGCCAGTGTAAAGATTTCTGCTGGTGGAGAAGCAGAATTGTATGCTTCGGACAAGGTGGACATTAATGTGAGAGCTGGGGGTGATGTTTATGTATATGGAAATCCAAAGGAAATAAATAAAAACACCTTTGCAGGGGGCAGGATCATCATAAAAGATTGAGTAAAGGTTCAATATAAAAAAACCCTGGTCTAATGGCCAGGGTTTTTTTGTGATGTATCACCTTATTTTTTGAAGATATAACGGGTGATAAAAATTCCCTGACCGTCTCCTTTTCCTCCTTCACTTTCAACAGCACTGGTTACAAATGCCAGTTCCCATCCGTTGGCGACCATGTCATTGATCATAGATGTCAACAAGGCATCATTAGCTGCAATATTCTGGAAGCGAATCCCGCCAAGATTGTAAAAATTGAGCAGTTTGGTTTCTTCAAAATTCTTTACACGGATCTCGCCCCTTTTGGATTTATTTCGGGTGTTATCTTCCTCAGTTTGAACACTTGTGTACTCTCTGTAGTCCTTATCTTCCATTGCATTGACAATTCTGGAACGTCCAAGGCCGTTAGGAACAATAGATTCAACACTTGTAATTACTTTAAATTGTTGTGCATTGACTTCTAGAGTAGCAGCCAGACCGATAAAAAGGATAAAAAGGATTTTCTTCATAATAGTGGTTTTTAGTTTTAATGAAGTTCAATATGCTCTAACAAAGATAGCTGAATGTGTAAAAGTATTGTTGTTTCTTTGTAAAACAATTAATAACAATTTTGAAGGGAACTGTTTATAAATCAACTGGAAGCTGGTACACGGTGAAGACGGAGCAGGGCGATACCTATGAATGCCGGATAAAAGGTAAATTCCGAATCAAGGGCATCAAAAGTACCAATCCGGTGGCAGTGGGCGATGAGGTGCAATTTGAAGTAGAAACCCTGGGAGACGAAACAGTGGGTATTATATCTGAAATCGCGGACCGGAAAAATTATATAGTCAGGAAATCGGTAAAACTTTCGAAACAGATCCACATTATAGCTGCAAATATTGATCAGGTTTTTTTATTGATTACGCTAAAAGAACCTAAAACTTATACCATCTTCATAGACCGTTTCCTGGCCACGGCAGAGGCTTATGATATCCCGGCGGTACTGCTTTTCAATAAAATCGATATTTACAATGAGGAGGAGTTGGGGGAGGTGAAATATCTTGCTGCACTCTACCGTGAAATAGGATATACCTGTATAGGGATATGCGCTAAAACAGGAAAAAACCTGGAAAAGGTAACAGACCTCATGAAAGGAAAGACCAGTATGTTCGCAGGTCATTCAGGAGTTGGAAAATCTACCCTCATCAATTATATCGCTCCGGAATTGAATTTGAGAACATCGGAAATTTCGGAACAACACGCCCAGGGGCAGCATACCACCACATTTGCTCAAATGTACGATTTAGATCTTGGGGCCAGGATTATTGATACCCCGGGGATAAAGGGCTTTGGGATAGTGGATATGGAAAAAGATGAGATAAGTGATTACTTCCCGGAATTCTTTAAATTGAAGGTAGATTGCAAATTCAATAATTGCCTGCATCTAGATGAACCCAAATGCGCAGTTAAAAAGGCCCTGGAAAATGATGAGGTTTCCTGGAGCCGTTACAGAAGTTATGTTCAAATGGTTACGGAGGATGAAGATACCTACCGGATAGATAATTATGAAATGCCATGAGAGCAGTAATTCAGCGGGTATCCTATGCAAGTGTTACCGTAGATCAAAGAATAGTTTCCAACATTGGTCAGGGGTTATTAATACTGCTGGGAATTGAAAATGCGGATGGGGCAGAGGACATTGAATGGTTGTCCAAAAAGATAGTCAATTTGAGGATTTTTAATGATGAAAATGGCGTAATGAACCGATCGCTTTTAGAGGTTGCGGGGGAGGCTATTGTTGTAAGTCAGTTTACTTTGCATGCAGCCACCAAAAAAGGCAACAGGCCATCCTATATAAAGGCCGCCAAACCAGATACCGCTATTCCCTTGTATGAGGCCTTCCTTAAGAATTTTCAGAACCACCTGGGAAAACCTGTGGGCGCGGGTGTCTTTGGGGCAGATATGAAGGTAGAGCTTTGTAATGACGGTCCGGTTACGATATTAATAGATACAAAAGATAAGGATTTATGAACATTGAAAATGCACAGAAAGCAGTTGATGCGTGGATTCAGCAACACGGCGTCCGCTACTTTAATGAACTGACCAATATGGCGCAGCTCACGGAAGAAGTAGGGGAAGTGGCCAGGATTATCGCCAGGAGATATGGGGAGCAAAGTGAAAAGGAATCCGACAAGGACAAGGACCTGGGAGAAGAATTAGCCGATGTTCTCTTTGTAGTGCTTTGTCTGGCCAATCAGACTGGGATAGACCTTAATGAGGCCTTCGCCAGAAAATTAGACTTGAAATCCAAAAGAGATCACGATCGTCACCAAAACAATACCAAGCTTAAATAAATTCTATCTTTATTCCCTTCTAGTAAAGCCAAGCCTTATATTGCAAACATTTAAAACTGTTATTCTTTGAGGTTACATCTATCCAGGCCCAAGGGCCGTGAAATTATGGGGAGTCTTGAAATAACAGGTTCAAAAAGCGAATCTAACCGATTACTCCTGTTACAAGCGCTTTATCCTGGCATCACCATTGAAAATTTATCCAATGCCGATGATGTACAGGTTATGAAAAAGGGCCTCAATGTTAAAGCCGGAACAGTGGATATTCATCATGCTGGCACGGCAATGCGATTCCTTACCGCATATTTTGCCACTCAGGCAGAAAAAAAAGTGTTGCTTACCGGTTCTTCCCGGATGCAGGAAAGACCCATTTCCGTGTTGGTGGAAGCCC
>CBDUAW010000062.1:0-9270 GCA_965365215.1 uncultured Eudoraea sp.
TATGGGGCAAAATGCACCTACGAGCCCTTTCCGGTCTATAAGGCTTGCTGGGTAGACCCTGTAGATCCCAACAGTAATGAATACAAAGAATTCAGGAGGGTAAAACAAAAGTTTATGGCCACAGACAAAAGAGGGCAATTGGTCTTTCTGGCAGATTCTGCATTTTCCCTTCAGATGACACAGCAAAAGTATCCCAACGTAAAGCTGCATTTCACCTCAGAATACGATTGATAAAATAAAAACCCATGAAATACATCATGGGTTTTTTTATTAGGCTTCTCCTGTAGGCCCAAAATTAAGGGGTATAGGAGGTTGATCATAATCCTTTATAGGCCCGTGAGCCTTTTCGAACCGACTCACATTGTCATTTAACGCTTTCAGGAACTTTTTGGCATGTTGAGGAGTAAGGATCACCCTACTTTTCACTTTCGCCTTGGGAGCTCCCGGCATCATGCTTATGAAATCAACAACAAATTCAGACACAGAATGATTGATAATAGCCAGGTTGGAATAGACCCCTTCCGCCATTTTCTCGTCCAGTTCAATATTGATCTGCTTCTGTTTTTGTTCCTTTTCTGCCATGAGGCCTTAGAATTTTAATTCTTCCTTGCGTGCCATGATCTCATCGTATTCTTCCTTGGAGCCTACAATGATATTCTCATAATCTCTCATTCCGGTTCCTGCAGGGATTTTATGCCCTACAATAACATTTTCCTTCAGGCCTTCCAAAGTATCTACTTTACCACTTACCGCAGCTTCGTTCAGTACCTTGGTAGTTTCCTGGAAGGAAGCAGCCGAAATAAAGGATTTGGTTTGCAGAGAGGCTCTTGTAATCCCTTGAAGGATTGGAGTTGCTGTTGCTGCCACTGCATCTCGTCCTGTTACCAGCACCTTATCGGCCCTTCTCAGGATTGAGTTCTCATCACGCAATTCCCTAGCCGTTATGATCTGTCCGGCTTTCAGGTTTTCTGAGTCTCCCACATCTTCTACAACCTTTTTTCCAAAAATTTCATCATTTTCCTTGATGAAGTCGTCCTTATGTACCAACTGATTCTCCAGGAATGTAGTATCTCCTGAATCCTCTATACGAACCTTTCTCATCATTTGGCGTACTACCACTTCAAAGTGCTTATCATTGATCTTCACACCCTGCAAACGGTATACCTCCTGAACTTCATTTACCAGATACTGCTGAACAGCAGAAGGTCCTTTAATGGCAAGGATGTCCTCCGGGGTGATAGAACCATCAGATAATGGCATACCTGCACGGACATAATCGTTTTCCTGAACAAGGATCTGGTTCGAAAGCTTAACAAGGTACTTCTTCACCTCGCCGGATTTCGCCTCAATGATGATCTCACGATTTCCACGCTTAATCTTTCCAAAGGAAACCACACCGTCTATTTCGCTCACTACAGCAGGGTTAGAAGGATTACGGGCTTCAAAAAGTTCCGTAACCCGTGGTAAACCACCAGTGATATCCCCTGCCTTGGCAGATTTTCGTGGGATTTTTACAAGAATTTTTCCTTCCTTGATCTTTTCGTTATCATCTACCATTAGGTGGGCACCTACCGGTAAATTGTAAGAACGCAGTACCTCTCCCTTGGAATTCTTGATCAAAAGGGTTGGGATTAATTTCTTATTTCGGGATTCAGAAATAACTTTTTCCTGGAATCCTGTTTGTTCATCGATCTCTACCTGATAGGTAACTCCCTGCTCAATATTCTCATAAGAGATCTGCCCTGGGAATTCGGATACAATTACACCGTTATAGGGATCCCACTGACAAATAATATCGCCTTGCTTGATCTTCTTTTTGTTCTTAATAAAGAGCTGTGAACCATAAGGAATATTATTAGTACTTAGAGTAATACCAGTCTTAGCATCAACTATTTTTATTTCTGAAGTCCTGGAGATTACGATATCTACTGCTTTTCCTTCGCTGTTCTCTCCTTTCACCAACCTTAGGTCTTCAATTTCAGCTACCCCATCAAATTTGGCTTCCAGTTTGTTATCTTCAGAAATATTCCCGGCAATACCTCCTACATGAAAGGTACGAAGGGTAAGCTGCGTACCAGGTTCCCCAATAGACTGGGCTGCTACTACTCCAACTGCTTCCCCCCTTTGAACCATTTTATTGGTAGACAGGTTTCGGCCATAACATTTGGCACAAATTCCTTTTGGTGCCTCACATGTAAGCGCAGACCTTACTTCCACCCTTTCAATAGGAGATGCTTCAATTTTCTTTACATCCGCTTCCAGGATTTCCTGACCAGCTTCTAGTAATAACTCTTCAGTTAATGGATTGTACACCTCGTGGAGTGAAACCCTTCCCAGGATCCTTTCTCCGAGTGTTTCCACTACTTCTTCATTCTTTTTAAGGGCTTCAACCTCAATTCCCCTTAAGGTTTCGCAATCTTCAATGTTAATGATAACGTCTTGAGAAACATCAACCAAACGACGGGTAAGGTACCCGGCATCAGCTGTTTTCAAGGCCGTATCAGCTAAGCCTTTCCTAGCCCCGTGAGTAGATATAAAATACTCCAGAATAGACAATCCTTCTTTAAAGTTCGAAAGGATCGGGTTTTCAATAATTTCACCACCTCCGGCAGTAGATTTCTTAGGTTTAGCCATAAGGCCCCTCATCCCGGTAAGCTGTCTGATTTGCTCTTTAGAGCCCCGCGCCCCGGAATCGAGCATCATATAAACCGAATTAAAGCCCTGCTGGTCTTCCCGTATCCTTTTCATGGCCAATTCGGTCAGCATGGCATTCGTAGAGGTCCACACATCAATAACCTGGTTGTAACGCTCGTTATTGGTGATAAGACCCATGTTATAGTTCATCATGATTCCATCTACCTGTTCATTGGCATCGGCGATCATTTCATGCTTTTCCTGAGGAATGATAATATCCCCTAGACTGAAGGACAGTCCACCTTTAAAGGCAAACTCATATCCCATGGTTTTGATCTTATCCAGGAATTCGGCTGTGGTAGGCACATCGGTGACCGCTAAAATCTTACCGATGATATCCCGAAGTGATTTCTTATTCAACACTTCGTTCACATAACCTGCCTGTTCCGGTACCTCTTCATTAAAGAGAACCCTTCCAACAGTAGTTTCAATGATCTGGTTTACAAGTTCTCCTTCCTCATTGAAATCTTTAGCGCGTACTTTTATCCCGGCATTCAAATCTACTCTCCCCTCGTTAAAAGCGATCATCACTTCTTCGTAGGAATAGAAGGTAATACCTTCTCCTTTAACAGGTACCTCCTTGGTAGACTTTCGCTCCTTGGTCATATAATACAGACCCAATACCATATCCTGTGAAGGAACTGTAATTGGGGAACCATTCGCAGGATTTAAAATATTGTGCGAGGCCAGCATCAGCAATTGCGCTTCCAGAATCGCTTCCGGTCCGAGTGGTAAATGCACTGCCATCTGGTCACCGTCAAAATCCGCGTTAAATGCAGTACATACCAGGGGGTGTAGCCGTATTGCCTTTCCTTCTATTAGCCTTGGTTGAAAGGCCTGTATTCCCAAACGGTGAAGTGTGGGGGCCCTGTTCAACAGCACCGGGTGTCCTTTTAATACATTCTCAAGGATATCCCAAACCACAGGTTCCTTTTTGTCTATGATCTTTTTAGCAGATTTTACGGTTTTTACAATCCCTCTTTCAATGAGTTTCCTGATCACAAACGGCTTGTATAACTCCGCTGCCATATCCTTAGGCAGACCACATTCGTATAATTTCATTTCAGGACCTACAACAATCACCGAACGGGCTGAATAATCTACCCTTTTCCCCAGGAGGTTTTGACGGAAGCGTCCTTGTTTTCCTTTTAGGGAATCCGAAAGTGATTTTAGTGGCCTGTTCGATTCCGTTTTGACGGCAGAGGCCTTTCTTGTATTGTCAAACAAGGAATCCACAGCTTCCTGCAGCATCCTTTTCTCATTTCGAAGGATGACTTCAGGGGCTTTAATTTCCATCAATCGCTTTAGTCGGTTGTTACGGATAATTACCCTTCTGTAAAGATCATTAAGGTCTGATGTTGCGAAACGGCCACCATCTAATGGAACTAATGGCCTCAATTCTGGTGGGATCACCGGAATGACTTTCATGATCATCCATTCTGGCTTATTCTCTCTGTTTTCCTGAGCTTCACGCAGGGCCTCAACAACCTGAAGTCTTTTCAACGCCTCTGTTTTCCTTTGTTTGGAAGTTTCCGTATTGGCTTTGTGTCTAAGGCTGAAAGACAATTCCCTGAGGTCTATTCTCGAAAGCAGATCTATAAGACATTCAGCCCCCATTTTCGCAATGAATTTATTGGGGTCAGAATCTTCCAGGTATTGGTTTTCAGGTGGAAGGGTCTCCAAAATATTCAGATATTCTTCCTCTGTAAGGAAATCCATTTTGTTTACTTCCTCGCCTTCAGGGCCTTTTGCCAGTCCTGGCTGTATCACCACATATCGTTCATAATATATGATCATATCCAGTTTTTTGGACGGAAGTCCAAGCAGATACCCAATCTTGTTTGGCAGGGAACGGAAATACCAGATGTGTGCTACCGGTACTACGAGGTTAATATGACCCACGCGGTCTCTACGAACCTTTTTTTCCGTTACTTCTACCCCACAGCGATCACATACAATTCCCCGGTATCGGATCCTCTTGTATTTCCCACAGGCACATTCATAGTCCTTCACCGGGCCAAAAATCCGCTCACAGAAGAGGCCGTCTCTTTCCGGCTTATGGGTCCTGTAGTTTATGGTTTCAGGTTTCAGGACTTCTCCTCGGGACTCTGCCAGAATAGACTCAGGTGAAGCCAGGCCGATGGAAATCTTGTTAAACCTCTTTATTGCTGTATTATCTTTTAGTCTAGCCATAATGATATGGTGATAGTAATTTAAATTTTGTTCCCCTAATCTCTTATTCTTCCAGTCTGATATCCAAGCCCAAACCTTTAAGTTCGTGCATCAATACATTGAAAGATTCTGGTAATCCAGGTTCTGGCATGGTCTCGCCTTTTACGATAGATTCGTAAGTCTTGGCCCTACCGATCACATCGTCTGACTTAACGGTCAGGATTTCCCTAAGCGTGGCTGAAGCACCGTAGGCTTCCAGTGCCCATACCTCCATTTCACCGAAACGCTGTCCTCCAAATTGCGCCTTACCTCCCAGAGGTTGCTGCGTAATTAAAGAGTAAGGTCCGATTGATCTGGCATGCATCTTATCGTCCACCATATGTCCTAATTTCAACATATAGATTACTCCAACGGTAGCTGCCTGGTCAAAACGTTGCCCGGTGCCTCCGTCATACAGATACGTATGTCCAAATTGTGGTATATCGGCATCTTCAGTAAGTTTATCGATCTGTTCGATAGTTGCTCCGTCAAAAATTGGCGTTGCAAATTTCTTATCAAGCTTTAGCCCGGCCCATCCCAATACCGTCTCATAGATCTGACCAATATTCATCCTGGAAGGTACTCCCAAAGGATTAAGGACAATATCTACAGGGGTACCGTCTTCAAGGAAAGGCATATCTTCCTGACGTACAATTCGCGCCACAATACCTTTGTTACCATGACGCCCTGCCATTTTGTCACCAACTTTCAGCTTACGCTTTTTGGCGATATACACTTTAGCAAGTTTCATGATTCCGGCTGGTAATTCATCCCCTACAGAGATAGTAAACTTATCTCTTCTCAGGTTCCCCTGAAGGTCGTTAAGCTTAATCTTGTAGTTGTGAAGCAGGTCGGCTACAAGATTATTAGTTGCCTTATCGGTTGTCCAGCTCCCGCCAACCAGGTGTGCAAAATCATCAACTGAGTTCAACATTTTGATGGTATACTTCTTCCCTTTGGGCAATACCTCTTCTCCCAGGTCATTTAATACTCCCTGAGAAGTTTTACCACTGATAAGGGTAAAGAGTTTTTCCACCAGGACATTCTTTAATTCCTGGAATTTTACCTCGTATTCCAACTCTAGTTTGGTGATCGCCTCCTTATCTTCAGATCGCTTGCGCTTGTCTTTGATAGATCGTGAAAAGAGCTTCTTATCAATAACTACCCCACGTAAAGAAGGAGAAGCTTTTAATGATGCATCTTTTACATCCCCGGCCTTATCTCCGAAGATTGCTCTAAGGAGTTTTTCTTCAGGTGTAGGATCAGATTCCCCTTTTGGTGTGATCTTACCAATCAGAATATCTCCTGGTTTAACCTCAGCTCCAATACGGATCATTCCGTATTCATCCAGATCCTTGGTAGCCTCTTCGGAAACGTTGGGGATATCATTGGTAAGCTCTTCAGCTCCCAGTTTGGTATCCCTTACTTCAAGTGCGTATTCATCTATATGAATAGACGTGAAGATATCTTCACGGACAACTTTTTCCGATATTACAATTGCATCCTCAAAGTTATATCCCTTCCATGGCATAAAGGCCACTTTCAGGTTTCTCCCCAAGGCGAGTTCTCCGCTTTGTGTGGCGTAGCCCTCACACAGCACCTGTCCCTTCTTAACCTTATCGCCTTTTTTGACAATGGGTTTCAGGTTAATGCTGGTTCCCTGGTTGGTTTTTCTAAATTTAACCAACTCATAGGTTTTAGAATCCTCTTCGAAACTCACCAGGCGTTCGTTTTCAGACCGCTTGTATTTTATAGTAATCTTTTTGGAATCCACGTACTCAATTACTCCGTCACCTTCAGCGTTGATCAAAACTCGGGAATCTGAAGCTACTTGCCTTTCGAGTCCGGTCCCTACTATGGGCGATTCCGGTCTCAGAAGTGGTACGGCCTGCCGCATCATGTTAGATCCCATCAAGGCCCTGTTTGCATCATCGTGTTCCAGGAACGGGATGAGGGAAGCAGAGATAGATGCAATCTGGTTTGGCGCTACATCCGTGTAGTTGACTTCTTTTGGATCTACTACCGGGAAGTCTCCTTCTTCCCTGGCGATTACTTTATCTTGTTGAATTGCACCATTGTCTTTTAAAGGAATATTTGCCTGGGCAATTTTCATTCCTTCTTCTTCCTCGGCACTCAGATATACAAAATCCTTAGTATCTACAACTCCTTTAGCCACTTTTCTGTAAGGGGTTTCAAGGAAGCCCATAGGGTTCACTTTCGCAAAAACAGAGAGGGAGGAAATTAATCCAATATTGGGTCCTTCAGGTGTTTCAATAGGACACAGACGTCCATAATGCGTATAGTGAACATCACGTACCTCAAAACCAGCACGTTCTCTGGAGAGGCCTCCAGGTCCTAATGCAGAAAGTCTTCTCTTATGGGTAATCTCAGCCAGCGGATTGGTCTGGTCCATAAACTGAGACAACTGATTGGTTCCAAAAAACGAATTGATTACCGAAGACAAGGTCTTAGCGTTAATCAGGTCAATTGGAGTAAATACTTCATTGTCCCTAACGTTCATTCGCTCCCTTATGGTTCTGGCCATACGAGCCAGGCCTACCCCAAACTGGGCTGAAAGCTGTTCCCCTACGGTTCTTACCCTTCTGTTAGAAAGGTGGTCAATATCATCGATCTCCGCCTTGGAGTTAATCAATTCTATAAGGTACTTGATGATGGTTATGATATCTTCTTTGGTAAGTACCTGCTTATCCATTCCGATATCTAACCCAAGTTTTTTGTTCATTCTGTAACGCCCAACCTCTCCAAGATTATAACGCTGATCAGAGAAAAACAATTTGTCTATGATTCCTCTTGCAGTTTCCTCATCAGGCGGTTCCGCATTACGCAGTTGTCGGTAAATATGCTCAACCGCTTCTTTTTCAGAGTTGGTCGGATCTTTTTGCAAGGTGTTATGGATAATTGCATAATCACTTTGCGCATTGTTCTCTTTATGGAGCAGAATGGTTTTCACATCGGTCTCCATGATCTGGTCTATATGCTCCTTTTCGAGGATTGTATCCCTGTCGAGCACAATTTCATTACGCTCAATGGACACCACTTCGCCGGTATCTTCATCCACAAAATCCTCATGCCATGTATTCAATACCCTGGCAGCAAGTTTCCTTCCCAGAACTTTCTTTATGCCTGTTTTGGTAACTTTTACTTCTTCAGACAGGTCAAATATCTCAAGGATGTCCTTATCTCTTTCAAAGCCAATAGCCCGGAATAAGGTTGTTACCGGTAATTTTTTCTTACGGTCTATATAGGCGTACATTACGCTGTTTATATCCGTTGCAAACTCAATCCAGGATCCTTTAAATGGAATTACCCTGGCAGAGTATAATTTAGTTCCATTTGCGTGGAACGACTGTCCAAAGAATACCCCTGGCGACCTATGCAATTGCGAAACTACAACGCGTTCGGCTCCGTTGATCACAAAGGTGCCGCTAGGAGTCATGTACGGGATAGTTCCCAGGTACACATCCTGTACTATGGTTTCGAAATCTTCATGCTCGGGATCCGTACAATAAAGTTTCAGCCTAGCTTTTAAAGGTACACTATAGGTAAGTCCACGTTCAATACACTCCTGAATGGAATATCTGGGTGGGTCTATAAAGTAGTCAAGAAACTCGAGTACAAATTGGTTTCTTGTATCTGTTATTGGAAAGTTTTCCATGAAGGTGTTATATAAACCTTCATTGCCCCTCTCGTCAGATTTGGTTTCAAGCTGGAAAAAATCTTGAAACGATTTAATCTGAATGTCCAAGAAATCCGGATATTCCGGTATGTTCTTAGCGGATGCAAAATTTATTCTCTCAGTCTGTTTTGTGAACATCTATGGACAAATTTTTGATCGTGAATATACTTAAGGGTTGTATATGCCTTCATATACCGGGTATAAAAGGGTTTAGGCCTAGCCACCAAAAGGTGGAAGACCTAAACCAAAACCGTATGGTCGTCGCTATTATTTAAGCTCAACTTCCGCTCCTGCTTCTTCCAGAGATTTTTTGATTCCTTCAGCTTCGTCTTTAGCTACACCTTCTTTTACAGCTTTATGTGCACTATCAACGATGTCTTTAGCATCTTTAAGTCCAAGACCAGTTAATTCCTTAACCAGTTTTACAACTGCAAGTTTAGAACCTCCCGGTGCCTTCAGAATTACATCAAATTCTGACTTCTCCTCAGCAGCTTCAGCTTCTCCACCACCTGCGACGGCACCACCGGCAACGGCTACTGCAGCAGCAGCAGGCTCAATGCCATATTCTTCTTTTAATATATCGGCTAGTTCGTTAACCTCTTTTACGGTTAAGTTAACCAATTGTTCTGCGAAATCTTTTAAATCTGCCATTTTTCTATCGTTTAATA
>CBDUAW010000063.1:0-9248 GCA_965365215.1 uncultured Eudoraea sp.
TTCATTGCAGAGGCCCAAAAGATCTTTGGAAAATTTCCTGGCATACACAGGGCTATCCTGTCTTCCGTAACCCATTGGGATATAGAAGACAGTATTTGGCTGCCCCATTATTGTGAACTGCTGAAGCTCAACAAGCGCACCAAACTTCCCTTCCGGAATAAATACGGTACCCCGGATACCCTTGGGAAAGATCGTATGGCCCTAGCAGCTGCAGCCTTTTCTGCCTTTCCCGAAACCAATGCCCTGGTGATCGATGCCGGGACCTGCATTACATACGACATCCTCACCAGAGAAGGGGAGTACCTGGGGGGAGCCATTTCCCCCGGATTGCAGATGCGGTATAAAGCCCTTAACGCCCAAACAGCCAACCTGCCCCTGCTAAGCCCAAAAACACCAGAAGATATCATTGGGGACTCTACCGAAAACAGTATTCACAGTGGGGTGGTGAACGGAATGGCCTGCGAAATAGACGGGGTAATAGACCAATATAAAACCCGCTTCCAAGATTTAACAGTTATTTTAACAGGAGGGGATGCCCATTTTTTGTCTAAACAATTAAAAAATACCATATTTGCGCATTCTAATTTTCTCCTTCAAGGCTTGAATTTTTTGCTGGATTACAACAAAAGCTAGATGTTTAGATATATTCTGATAGCAATGGTTTGCCTGATGGCAAATAACATATTTGCACAAAACGGTACCGTTTCTCCCTATTCCTTTTTTGGGTATGGAGATCTCAGATCGGTAGGAACCATTGAGAATCAAATGATGGGGGGACTAAGTATGTACACCGATAGTATACACCTCAACCTTAGAAACCCTGCGGCCTATGGCAAGTTGCGACTTACCACTTACGCCATGGCCATATCGCACCAGGAGCTGCGATTAAAAAGTTTTACAGAAGAACAAAACTCCAGTGTTACCAGCCTTCAGTACCTTACCCTGGGATTTCCCATAGGACAAAAAATGGGGGTAGGTTTGGGTATAATGCCTTTCTCCTCAGTAGGGTATAATATTGAATCGGAAAATAGCAGTGGCGGGCAGACTATTTTTAACGAGTTTAGCGGGGAAGGTGGCCTGGATCAGTTGTTTTTGTCCCTGGGGTATCAACTCGCACCCAATCTGCATCTGGGGGCTACAGTGAACTTTAATTTCGGGACCCTTGAGAATGAACGGGTGCAAGGGGTAGAAGGGGTGCAACTGGGCACGCTAGACAGGCGATCTTCCCGAGTGAATGGCTTCGATTTTAACTACGGAGCAACCTATTCGCCCATGCTTAATGAAAAGCTAACACTTTTCAGTTCTGTAACCGTAAACACTCAGGCCAACCTGGTATCTGAGAATACCCAAACCTTCGGGTCCTTCTCCACAGTCACAGGACAGGAAATAGAGGTATTGGATGTAAACCTTGATGCTAACGGGTTGCGAAATACAGAAATAAAGATCCCTACAACTACCAGTATAGGCCTCGGAATAGGGCAGGATAAAAAATGGTTTCTCGGGGCGGAATACAGTTTTCAGCAATTGAGCAGCTTTGAAAACCAATTTATTACCTATGAAAATCTGAGGTATCAGGATGCCAGCACCCTGGCTTTCGGGGGGTATTTTATCCCGGATTTTTCTTCCTTTTCCACCTACTTTAAAAGGGTTACCTACCGCGCCGGACTTAACTACAACAAAACCGGGATGATTGTTAATAACAAGGAGATTAATAATTTTGGCATAACTTTTGGACTTGGGTTACCGTTGGGAGGTGATTTCTCTAATTTAAACCTTGGTTTTGAACTGGGGAGAAGAGGTACCACAATGAACGATTTGGTTGAAGAAAGTTATTTCAAAGTAAACCTGGGACTATCCTTAAATGCCCTCTGGTTCCAAAAAAGGAAAATAAATTGATAAAAATTTAGTACATTACCGCTTTAAAATTTAAACACGATGAAAAAGGAGCTTTACTTGATGATGATTGCGTTTGTGACTGTTTCAGGACCACTATTTGGCCAAGGTCAGAACCCTGAATGTATGCAAAATCTTTCCATCTACTCGGAGCATGTGAAAGTAAAAAATTATGATGCCGCCTATTCTCCATGGAAGATGGTTTACGAAACTTGTCCGGCACTAAACCGTGCCAATTTTTCCTATGGTGAAAGAATCTTAAAACACAAGATAAATAAATCATCGGGCGCAGAAAAAGATGCTTTTATTCAGGATCTATTGGGCTTATATGATGCCAGTATGAAGTACTATCCGGCCAAATTTACAATTGGCACCGTAGCCATAGATAAGGCCTTACTGATGTACGACAACAAGATGGCTTCTGATGAGGAGTTGTTCAACATGCTCGATAATGCCTTTAAGAATGATCGTGCTAATTTTAAAAATCCTAAGGCCCTATACCTGTATTTCTCCAGCCTGGTAGATCTCCACAATTCAGGGAAAAAAGACCTGCAAAGTGTTTTTGACACCTATGATGATGTAACTGAGAAGATTGAGGAAGAGAATAAAAAACTTACGGACAGAATTAAGCAATTACTGCCTAAGGAAGATGCAGGAACCCTTACTTCCAAGGAGAAAAAACAGTTAAAGGTTGCTTCTACCAATTCAGAATCTTATGGTAAAATCGCCTCAAGTATAGACACCAAATTGGGTGCTCTGGCTGATTGTGGTAACCTTATTCCACTGTATCAGAAGAATTTTGAACAAAAGAAAGGAGAAATTACCTGGGTAAAACGTGCCGTGGGAAGGATGTTCAGCAAGGATTGTACAGACGATCCTCTATTCCGAAAGTTATTTGAAGCACAACTGGCACTGGAACCATCCGCTGATGCCTACCTCTATGGTGGTACCCTAAAACAAAAGGCGGGTGACAGCCGAGGCGCCGTAGAAGACTTTAACAAAGCGGTTGAACTGGAAACAGATTCATATCGAAAGTCCAATATCTTATACAAAATTGCAACTACAGTTAGACGGTATAGCAAGTCTCAGGCAAGGAATTACGCCCTGAAGGCTATTGATGCCAACCCATCTAACGGAAAGGCGTATTTGCTGATAGCTAATTTGTATGCTACCAGTGCAAACGATTGTGGAGAAACTCCATTTGAAAAAAGAGCTATTTACTGGAAGGCTGCCGAAATGGCGAGGAAAGCGGGGAGAGTAGATCCTTCCCTGAGTGGCAGAGCTAATAAGTCGGCCGCCAGCTACAGTGCCAAAGCGCCGTCTAAAACCGATATATTCAACTCTGGCCTGGCCGGCAAAACCATTACCTTTAAATGTTGGGTAGGAGGCAGCGTTAAAGTGCCTAATCTATAAGGATGATAAGCCGTTCTGGAAATAAATTAGTATACATTGCCATGGGTTTTTCTATGGCAATGTTTTTTTTAGCCTGTACGGATAGTTATCGCAGGGTGGGTGAAGAAGCCAAAGAAAATATCTTTCCCCAGGGCGTAGCACAGAATTTTACCCTTACCTATACCGAAACCCCCGAACCCCTGGATAGTGAAGACCAGGGAGATTCCCGGGTGATAGCCATTTTGACCAGCCCGCTTAGCGAGGACTTTGACAACTTACGTTTTAAATACCGCACCTTTCCTGAAGGCTTGCTGGTGGAGTATTTTGACGAAGAAGGAAATAAAAGTACTATCTCCGCCGATTACGGCATCATATACTCCAACACCAATGTGGTAGATCTTAGGGGGAATGTGGTACTCGAAACCCATGATGGGAAGAAATTAGAGTCGCCCCAACTTTTTTGGGACCGGAATGAAGAGTGGATCTTTACACAGGAGACCTTTAAGTATACCAATCCCGAGGACGGTACCGTTATGGATGGGGAGGGAATGGATTTTAACCGCGATTTCAGTTATTTAAAAGCCCATAAAACATATGGAGAAATGACCATTAAAGAAGACCAGTCATGATCAAGATTCTTAAATATACCGAATACCTTTACCTTGCCGTTGCCATTATTTCAATTTATAAAATAGCAACGCTCTGGGAAACAGACCGGGAAGGGACTTACATCTTTATTTTCTTTGCCATTGTTTCCATAGGGATGTTTATTTTCAGGCGTAACTATCGAAAGAGATTCGAACAACGAAAACGGGATAACAAACCATAGCCTTGGAGACCTCTATCGTCATCATCGTCATTTCCCTCCTTTTATCCGCGTTTTTCTCCGGGATGGAGATTGCTTTTGTGTCGGCCAACAAAATCCATATTGAAATTGAAAAAAAACAGGAAGGCTTCCTGGCTAACATCCTCTCCAGGATTACAAAAAAGCCATCAAAGTTTATTGCCACTATGCTTATTGGCAATAATGCGGCACTAGTGGTCTACGGACTTTTTATGGGCGATCTTCTCATTAACTGGTTTGCGGGCTTTCTGCCCTCCGATAACGCATTTGTGGAGTTGATGCTAACAGATTTCTCCCTGTTGACCCAAACACTGATCTCTACCATTATTATCCTTTTAACCGCAGAATTTTTACCTAAGGTTCTCTTCCAGATCTATGCCAATAGCCTCCTGAAGCTTTTTGCCTTCCCCGCCTACCTTTTTTATATCCTGTTTTCCATGATTTCAGATTTTGTGATCAGGATATCAGACCTTATTTTAAAGACCTTTTTCAGGACAGACGGGGACCAGGTGCAATTGGCTTTTAGCAAAAACGAACTGGGAGACTATATCACTGAGCAAATGGAGACGGTGGAAGAAGAAGATGAGGTAGATTCTGAGATTCAGATTTTTCAGAATGCCTTAGAATTTTCTGCCGTAAAGGCCAGGGAGGTCATGGTCCCAAGGACCGAGATCACCGCTGTGGAATTCCATGAGACCCCCAAAAATCTTGCAAAACTCTTTACGGAAACCGGCTACTCCAAAATCCTGGTTTATAAGGACACCATAGATAATATCATAGGCTATATCCATTCTTTTGAACTGTTTAAAAAACCCAAAACAATCAAAAGTATCCTCCTTCCCGTTGAATTTGTTCCGGAGACCATGCTTATTCAGGAGATCCTTAATGTACTTATTAAAAAACGAAAAAGTATAGGGGTGGTTCTGGATGAATATGGGGGTACTTCGGGGATACTTACAGTAGAAGATATCGTGGAGGAACTTTTCGGCGAGATAGAGGATGAACACGATTCCACTGATTTGCTGGAGGAACAGATTTCAGAAGACACCTTCAACTTTTCAGCACGTCACGAAGTAGACTATCTCAATGAACAGTACAAGTTAAACCTCCCGGAAAGCGATGAATATGAAACCCTTGCCGGACTTATTGTTAACGAGACAGGTGAAATCCCAGAACAGAATTCTGAGATTTTAATAGATCATTTTCTCTTCACCATCCTGGAAGTATCCAGTACAAAAATAGATGCGGTTTCCCTTAAGCTCCTGCAAAACGACTAAGGAAGAAAGCCCATACAGATTGGGGGCTTAATCCTTTTATTATTTAGAGGAAAGTGGTATTTTCTCGCACTATTCAAACATTCTGCAATGGCAATTTTAGAGAATATAAGAAAGAGAACAACAGTATTGATTCTGATCATCGGGATGGCCTTGTTTGCCTTCGTAATCTCAGGAATTTTTACAAGTAATGATTTTAGCGGAGGAAAAGTAGGTTCTTCGGTGGCAGAAATCAACGGGGAGCAGATTCCCATAGATGAATTTAGAAAAAGGATTGAAAGAGCTTCCAGAAGAGGGGGTCCTACCGCTTCTTCCATGCAATTGGTGAATAATGTGTGGAACCAGATGGAGCGAAATACTATATTGGGACAACAAATTGAAGATTTGGGGATCTCCATTGAACAAGACCAGATTATTGAGGTAATTAAGTCGAGCCCCGGTATTGCACAGAATCCACAATTTCAAAATGAAAATGGCGTTTTTGACGAATCTCTTTTCAGGGACTTTATCGCAGAGTTGAAAATTAATGCCCCTGCACAATTTGAAGACTGGTTGCAAGATGAGCAATCGATCATAGAAAGCGCTAAGCAACAGACGTATTTTAACCTTATTAAAGCGGGCGTAGGGGCCACCCTTCAGGAAGGGGAACTCGACTATCGTTTGGCAAATGACAAGGTGGATATTAAATACGTAAGGATCCCTTATACTTCAATTCCGGATAGCACCATCACAGTTTCCAAGGAGGAAATAGAAGCCTACATAAAGGCGAATGAAGAAGATTACAAGCAGGAAAAAGCCAGGGATATCCGCTTTGTTTACTTTGAAGAAAAGCCATCCGTTGAGGATGAAGCTGCCATTAAAGACCAGCTAAGCAAATTGTTAGAAGATACGGTGGAATACGTGCAAGAGCGCGATGCTACGGATACTATTCCGGGATTCAGGAATACCACTGACCTTGCTGCATTCCTGGACAGAAATTCTGACACCAAGTTCGATACCATCTTCAAAGCCCAAAAAGATCTTCCTGCAAGATTCGCAGACAGTCTAATGGTCTTACAAGTAGGAGGAATATACGGACCCTACCGAGATGGGGATGTTTTTAAAGTATCCAAAATGGTTGCCCGTAAACCCAACGGTAGTGTAAAGGCAAGTCATATTCTGATTAGCTATGAAGGTGCGGAAAGGGCAAACCCGGAAATTAAAAGAACAAAGGAAGAGGCAGAAAAAAAAGCCAATGAGATCCTTGCCGAAGCCAGGAAGCCCAATACGGTTTTTGCACAACTTGCCAGGGACAATTCTGACGGACCCTCTGCTCCCTTAGGGGGAGACCTTGGCTATTTCCAGGAAGGGGTTATGACGCCAAAATTCAACGATTTTGCCTTTGGGAACCCGGTAGATTACATTGGGTTGGTAGAAACGGAATTCGGATACCATATTGTAAAGGTAGACGACAAACAAGATATTATTCAGATCGCTGATCTAACCAGGGCGGTTGAACCTTCGGAGGAGACCATTAATAGTTTGTTTACCGATGCCACAAAATTTGAAATGGCCGCAACTTCTAGTGAAAAGCCACTTGATGAATTGGCAAAGGAATATCAGTACACACTAAGGCCAGTGAATAAGATTAAGGCCTTGGATGAAAATCTGCCTGGCCTATCTACCCAAAGGAATATAGTTCAATGGGCGTTTAATGAGGAGACCGAAGTAGGTGATATCAAAAGATTCAATATCAATAACGGATATGCAGTGGTACAGTTAACTGCTAAATACCGCGAGGGACTTATGGCAGTAGAAGATGCTTCAGCAACTGTATTACCTATTCTAAGGAAAGAAAAGAAAGCCGCACAGATTATGGCGGCCAGTTCAGGAAAATCTCTGGAAGAATTGGCTACAGCCAATAATACCATAATCGCCAATGCTTCCGCCCTTACCGCTAAGGCACCAACAATCCCAGGAGCAGGAAGGGAAGCCCTTGTAGTAGGTACCGCGTTTGTGATGCCTGAGGGAGATGTTTCAGACCTGATTGAGGGGGAAACCGGGATCTTTAAAATTGAAGTTACCAAGAAGGAAGCAGCCCCGGATTTGGATAATTACGCCACCTATGCCAACACCCTTCAGAATACAAGTTCTGTCAGGGTTAACAATTCAGTCTTTAATGCCCTTAAGAATAAGGCAGAAATTGAGGACAACAGGGCCGTATTCTACTAGGACATAACGCCGTAATAATATAAAAACACCCCGTTCAGAGAAGGACGGGGTATTTTATTTTATCATTTTTGAAAATGGGACAATGGTATCATAGCCCCTGTTTTTAAAATAATTCTGATCTGTGGTATTTCCGGTAGCCAATACAAAATCGCCTCCCCAGGCCCCGAGGCTTTTTATGCTTCCTTTATAGTCTTCGAAATGTGATGCCTTTACAGTAGGTAAGGCCAGCGCTTCGGAAAGTATTCGCTCGTGTTCATCGAGCAAGTGCTCAAAAGAACTTAACTTTTTACACAAAAGGATTTCATCTGTTATGGCCGAAAGTGCCTTTACAACAGCTTTTTTATCAACCTGTCTTTGACGGTATCGCATTATCCCCTCTCGGCTATCCTGTTTTCGGTTGAGGTAAACAAAGAATAGCGAATCTGTGAAGGGGGGGGCAAAAGTTACTTCCTGCACCATCGGCATTTCATTCTGCAACTGATACGTAATAGCGCTGTTATGACGGGCACATGCTATATCATACCCACTCCCCCCAAAAGTACTGCGCAGCAGATCATAAGGACTTATCCCGGCCCATTCTGCAATATTATTTACAAGGGTCGAGGAAGTCCCCAGGCCCCAGTCTTTTGAAAAACTTAAGGTAGTCCTTACCTCATAGCCCTTGCTATCGGTCATAAAATCTGGATTCAACCGTTTGGCTTCAACAAGGATGCCGATAAGTTTTTCCTTGAGGGATGCGTCTGTATCAAAGGAGTTTTGGGCTGTATTAAAAGTGGCCATGGGGACAGATTCCCGGAACCAAATTTGTTGGTCATAATCTTCACTGGTCCAATTCAGTTTAGCTTCTTCCAGGGCGGCAATGGTCATAGTTTGCCCAAATACTGTGGGTAGGGCAAGACAACGGGCTCCATCCAGGACTGCGTATTCCCCGGTTAACAGTAATTTACCATTGCTGTAGAATTCTTTCAAAGTCTAATTTGCTCTAAGGTTCTGAAAAGCCTCCACAACTGCATTATGCGTTGCGGTATGGTCCTTGAAAAAGTGAACCAATTCCTTCTTTTCTTGTTCTGTGGCCCCCAACTGGTTTAAAATATTCAAGAGGTGCATTTTCATATGGCCTTGCTGTATCCCTGTGGTAACCAAGGAACGCAAAGCTGCAAAATTTTGTGCCAGGCCCGCTACTGCCACAATCTTCATCAATTCTTCTGCAGAGGGTTTCTGGAGGATTTCATGGGCCATTTTCACCAGGGGATGAAGGCTGGTTAGGCCTCCAACGGTACCAAGTGCCAGGGGTACTTCCATGGAAAAAATAAAATTTCCGTTTTCAATCCGTGCATCCGTTAGGCTGGAATACTGGCCATCTCGTGAGGCATAGGCGTGTACGCCCGCCTCAACAGCCCGGAAGTCATTTCCGGTAGCCAAAACTACCGCATCTATCCCGTTCATAATCCCTTTGTTGTGCGTCACAGCCCTGTGTGGTTCTACCTGGGCTATCCTTATCGCCTGAATTATCTTTTCAGCAAATTCCTGTGCCGAGATCGATTTGTCCTCATAGAGATCATCTACCGGGCAAGTAACTTCTGCACGTACCAAACATCCCGGGACATAATTGGATAAGATACTCATGATGATCT
>CBDUAW010000064.1:0-9236 GCA_965365215.1 uncultured Eudoraea sp.
GGCGCTGGAAAAGAATATGAGAGTAATGTTTTGTTTTGGAGAAGAATTGGAAGATCGTAAAGGCGGGCGTCATTTTGAGGTGGTGGAAAACCAGTTAAAAAATGCCCTTTTTGAATTAACCCCTGAAGCCTGGAAGCATATTGTATTAGCCTATGAACCTGTATGGGCAATTGGAACCGGTGAAACAGCATCGCCGGAACAGGCTCAGGAAATGCACGCTTTTATCCGGAAAACCATATCCGCTTCCTTTGGTGATACAGTAGCAGAAGATGTCTCAATTCTGTATGGTGGGAGTGTAAAACCGGGTAACGCGGCAGAAATATTCTCGAATCCGGATGTGGACGGAGGACTAATAGGCGGTGCTGCTTTAAATGCAAACGATTTTATTGCCATCATAAACGGGATTGCCTAGCCAAATGCCCAAGCTATTCCTGGAGTACCAATTTGCTGTTTCCCCCTTGCAACCTGCATCGGAAATCCTTATTGCGCAATTGGCGGAACTGGGATTTGAAAGCTTTGAGGAGACTGATACCGGTATTCTGGCCTACATTGCCAAGGGAGAAGGGCAGCCAGAAAGAGTAGGGGATCTTCAGGTGATAACGCATCCCGAATTTCAAATAACTTTTTCGATAAAGGAAATTGAGCAGGAAAATTGGAATGAGACCTGGGAAAAAGAGTTTCAGCCAATAATTGTCGACAAAAGGTGCACCGTTCGTGCTCCTTTTCACCCCAAGCCAGAAACGCAGTTCGATATCATAATTGAGCCGAAAATGAGCTTTGGGACGGGTCATCATCAAACTACCCATATGATGATCCGGTTTCTCCTAAAAACGGATGTCACAGACAAAAGTGTCCTCGACATGGGTTGTGGCACAGGAGTCCTGGCTATTTTGGCTGCAATGAAAGGTGCAAAATACATAGAGGCCATTGATATTGAAGAATGGGCCTATCTGAATACCATAGAAAATATAGAGCGCAATGGCCAAAGCCAAATACATGTGGCACAGGGTGATGCGGGCCTTCTAAACGGGAAAGCATTTGACGTGATCCTGGCGAATATAAATCGTAATATCCTAATCCGGGATATTCCATTATATGCCAAGTGCCTGCAAAACCTGGGGGCTATCCTAATTTTGAGTGGGTTCTACCAGAATGACCTGATAATGGTGAACAAAAAATGTGAAGAATTTGGGTTGAGGCTAGAAGAAAAGTTGGAAAAAGACAACTGGATTTCAGCAAAATATGTATTTTAGAGCAGCTTATATACACTGCTATGAGTGCAAAAGAAAAGATCTCCGAAGAAATTCTATTGAAGGAAGAAGTTGTAAAGCAGAGTGAAATTGTTCTCTTTAACGATGATGTCAATACTTTTGATCATGTCATTGAGACTTTAATTGATGTCTGTGAGCATTCGCCTGAACAAGCCGAACAATGTTCCCTTATAGTCCATTTTAATGGGAAATGTACAGTAAAAACAGGCGAGTATACGGATCTGAAACCCAGATGTAGTAGATTATTGCAGGCAGGGCTCAGCGCTGAGATTGTTTAAATCTGTTGCCCAACTAAAAATAGTCTGTTGCCCGAAAAGAATTTCTTTTAATCCCCCAACAAGGTACTTTTTGAATAGATTCTTTAACATCTTATTGGTTCTTCTTCTTATACCCGGATGGGTCTATTTACAAGAATTACCCCCTTTACAAAACTTTTCCCCGGTTCACTATAGGGCTGAAAATCAGAACTGGGCCATTTCACAGGCAGAAGATAAAGTAATTTATGTGGCCAACAATAAAGGCCTTATGAGTTACAATGGGGCTGCCTGGTCATTTTATCCATCTCCGAATGAAACCATCATCCGCTCTGTAAAAGTTGATGGCGACAGGGTCTATACCGGATGTTATATGGAGTTTGGGTATTGGCAAAAGGACGAGTTTGGAATCCTGCAGTACACCTCTCTTTCCAAGAATATTTCGCCGGGCCTGGTTCAGGATGAAGAATTCTGGACCATCCTTACCATTGACGATTATATAATATTTCAGTCCCGTAAGAGGATTTATATCTACAGTCTCAAGACTAACACAAGCAATTTTATTGATGCCGAATCTGAAATACCCAAAATATTTGCCCTGGAAGAAAGTGTTTACTACCAGGAACTCAATAAAGGGATCTTTAAGATTCAACAGGGCAAAGCGTCATTGATTTATGCGGATGAGGTGGTAAAAACGGACGAGGTTGTAAATATTTTTGAAAAAGAAGGAGACTTGTTGATCCTTACCCGGCATAGAGGGTTTTACAGTGCTAAAGAAAATTCCCTTGAAAAATGGATTACTCCCGCGGAGGAATTGCTTTCAGAAATTAGTGTTTACAGTGCTATTCAGCTAAGTGATAAAAATTATGCCTTAGGTACCATATCACATGGACTGGTAATACTGGATGAAAACGGGGAATATAACATAGGAATAGATGAAATCCGTGGTTTGCAAAACAATACGGTATTATCTGTTTTTGAAGATGTGGATCAAAATCTATGGTTGGGGCTCGATAATGGTATCAGTTATGTAAACCTGAAATCTCCGCTAAAGGTGTTTCATGACAATCGGGGTATTGTTGGTAGTGTTTATACCTCGGCCATCTTGAATGGCTATCTGTATTTGGGGACAAACCAGGGTCTTTTTTACAAAAGAATAGAGGAAGATTCGGAATTCACCTTCATTAGGGGTACCCAGGGACAGGTATGGTCACTAGATCTGATAGGAGAAACACTTTTTTGCGGACACCATAGCGGAACTTTTGTTGTTGATGGCAACAAGGTTTTAAAAATCACTGATATTCCAGGCACCTGGAAAATAGGTACCATCCATGGAAAATCAGACGTTTTGTTGCAAGGCAACTACAGTGGTTTGTACGTTTTGGAAAAGTATCGGGAGCGCTGGCGGCTAAGAAACAAAATTGATGGGTTTAACCATTCCGCCAGATTCTTTGAAGTCTTTGGGAAAACACTTTTTGTAAATCACGAATACAAAGGGATTTTCAAACTGGAATTGGACAATGATCTGAACAGGGTAAATAAAGTAGTGAATGATACTACCATGATCGGTACTAATTCCGGAATTGTGAAATATAAAGATGCGCTGTATTATGCCTATCAAAAAGGAATTTTTAAATACGATCCTCAGGCAGGAGAATTTAAGAAGGATAGTCTTCTGAGCAGACTATATGATGATGGTGAGTATGTTTCCGGAAAAATGGTTGTTGATACTAAGGAAAAATTTCTATGGTCATTTACAGCATCGAATATCAATTATATTTCGGGCGGTCAGCTTGCAGATACTCCTGTAATTAGACAGTTCCCTCTTTCAATTAACTCCAGAAATAGTATTGCAGGTTATGAGAGTGTTACAGGGCTTCCCGACGAAAACAGCTATTTGTTCGGAACCAGTTGGGGGTATATAACTGCTGATATTACCAATACTTTTGACCAGGATTTTCGGGTAGAAATAACCACGGTTAAGCAGGCAGGAAAAAATACCAACAAGGCCGATGAAATTTTCATGAGTCCCTATAGTGATGGCCAACTTAAAAACAAAGAAAACAATATTGAAATTTCTTTTCATACTGCTGAGTACAATAGTTATCTAAAGCCCAAATATCAATATCAGCTTTTAGATATCTATAATACCTGGAGCGATTGGTCTGAGCAATCGAATGTCCTATTCGAAAATTTGCCACATGGAGAATATACCTTTAGGGTCAGGGCTAAAGTGGGCGATAAAATTTCGGAAAACACAGCTACTTACTCCTTTGAAATTGCCAGGCCCTGGTATAGTTCCAATATGATGATTCTGCTTTATTTTTTCCTTTCGGTACTTCTTTCCTTAATTGTTCACAATATCTACCGCTTATACTATCACAAAAGACAGGATAAATTAATCGAAGAGAATCAGCGTCAATTAGAATTCATTAAGCTTCAGAATGAACAAGACATGATTAAACTCAGGAACAAGCAGCTAGAGGATAATTTCAGGAATAAAAGCAATGAATTGGCTGCATCTACTATGAGCATCCTGAAGAAGAACCAATTGCTGTCTAGAGTTAAAGAACAACTTCTCGCTTCAGAAACAGATATTAATTCGGTCAAGCCCCTTATCAACTTGATTGATAAAAATTTGAAGAGAAATGATGATTGGGAATTATTCAAGGAAGCTTTCAATAATGCAGATAGGGAATTTCTCAAAAAGTTGGAATCTGTCCATCCCAACCTAACTCCAAATGATATTAGGTTGTGTGCTTATCTTCGCCTTAATTTATCTTCCAAAGAAGTGGCGGAGCTCCTGAATATTTCTCCCAGAAGTGTAGAAATTAAGCGGTACAGGCTTCGTAAAAAAATGAACCTCTCTCATGACGAAAACCTGGTCAACTATATCCTGAAATTGTAATTACCCCTACAACAACAATTAAAGCACCTCAACATTACCTATACAAATGGAAAAATGCGGTGTTTTAACTTATTTCTTTCAATTCCTTCGCATCGCCCACTGCATCGCTTATCATATTGATAAAAAGACCTTTTCTTTTTTAAATGTATGGTTTTTGTAGGGGCGTCTGATTGCGAATTTGATAAATCTTTAAGATAAATTTAGCAATTGCTTATTCCCGGTGTTTCCCCAATGTAATCCATGAGCCGGTTACCTCAAAAAGAGGAAATCTCCCTGCCCAGTTTTTGGAAATTACCGCATTATAAACTAGCAATGTCACTAAACCAAAAATAACTATGAAAAACAATTTTCTCAGATTAGTATTTGTACTAATTACAACGGGGATGTTTGCTCAGGCAGATCAGGTTTCCGTTCTCAACAATGAGGAAGGAAGCACGTTGATTGTCAATGGAAAAAAGTTCATGATGAATGGAATGAACTGGGATTACATCCCTATCGGTACAAATACTGTAAACGCCGAATTCTGGAAAAAGTCCGACGATGTAATCAAAGCCGGGCTCGATACGGAAATGTCTCTGCTAAAGAATATGAATGTCAATGTTATACGGCAGTATACTGGCGTTCCTGCACGGTGGATTAAATACATCTACGAGAATTATGGTATTTATACCATGCTTAACCACTCCTTTGGCCGATATGGTCTTACCATAGATGGGGTTTGGATTGAAATCACCGATTACGCCAATCCACGTACCCAGGAATTCCTGATGTCAGAAGTGGAAAAGCTGGTAAAAGAGTACAAAAATACTCCGGGACTGCTGATGTACCTTTTGGGTAACGAAAATAACTATGGACTCTTTTGGGCTGGGGCAGAGACTGAAGATTTCCCGGATGACGAGGAGGAAAAGAAATTCATCGGAGAAAAGCGTGGAAGGCCTATGTACAGGCTTATGAATGAGGCGGCCAAATTAATGAAAAGCATCGATTCTTCACACCCTGTTGCCATCTGTAACGGGGATGTCCTATTTATAGACATCGTAGCGGAAGAATGTAAAGACGTAGATATTTACGGTACCAATACCTATCGCGGGGTTTCCTTTGGTGATATGTTTCAGGTGGTAAAGGAAAAACTGAATAAGCCCCTGATGTTTACCGAATTCGGGGCAGATGCATATAACGCAATCAAGAATGCTGAAGATCAGAAGTCCCAGGCTTATTATATGGTTGGAAACTGGAAAGAGATCTATGCAAATGCTGCCGGACTAGGAAAAGCCGGGAATTCCATAGGGGGGTTTACCTTCCAGTTTAGTGATGGCTGGTGGAAGTTTGGCTTTAATGACCGTAAGGGTGCAGATGTACACGACAATAACGCCTCTTGGGCCAATGGTGGATATGCTATTGATTTAGCCCCGGGGGAAAACAATATGAACGAAGAATGGTTTGGGATATGTGCCAAGGGCCAGACGAATCCCAGGGGACTCTATGATCTCTATCCCCGGGCCGCCTACTATGCCCTCAAAGAGGCACATCAGTTAAATCCATATGAGGAAGGAGTTACCCTAGATTTTATTGAAAATTATTTTCAGAATATAAACCTGATGGATGCGGTGCTGAAGGCCAGGGGAGATAAAGCCGCTCTGGTAGGAGAGAGAACAGGGATGGTTAGGATAAGTAACCTTCAGGCAAGATTCACTACCTACAATACAGGTGGGAACCTTATTACCACCCCCGAAGAGGCAGATCCTGACGATGTTACCTATCCCAGTGAACTTGGGTTTGATCATATGCAATCCTATTTTATTGGGGTTGAAGGAGAACCCGCTTCCAATATGCGGGCCAATGTGAATGTCAACATTCTAGGCAATGTGGCAGAGAACCCCATAGACGAGATATTCTATGAGAACCGAGGCCGGACCGTATCGGTGAATACCCCGGAAGGTGTTCTTGATCTTACGGACCTAAGGCGGGTTCAGATCTATAATGCTTCATTTGACTGGAAGGCAAAGGATTTTGATTTCAGAGGTTTCTACAGAACCGGGCACTACCATTGGGGATATGAAGGGGATTTCTTTGGTCTATACCCTGAAGCCAACTACGGCCCCAATCTGGATATTTACAATGGGGAAATCAGTGGTTTTGAAATTGACGGAAAAAGGGCATTTAAGGGTTTAAAAGTTGCCTTCGGACCACAATTGTGGTGGGGAGCCAACCCGGCTGTTTTGGTAAAATACCGTAAAGAAATTGGAAAATTTCATGTAACAGGGGTATTTCACGAGGATGTTGATGATTTTGGAACTATTGTTTCATCCCTTGCGGTGCCTATGCCACGGACACGAAGAGCAACTATCCATGTAGAACGCGAGTTCGGAAACTTTGGCTTAGAGGTAGGAGGTATCTGGGGGGGAGAACCCTTGAATGGACGGGAGTTCCAATTTACCGAGGACAACCCGAACTTCGATCCAAATGCGCCGGTATCAGATACCAATAACAAATATATTGTCTTTACTGATGAAGTGGATACTCAAGACAACTGGGGTGCTAAAGCCAAAATCACTTTCTCCCAGGGTAAATTCAACTGGTACGCCCAGGGTGCTGCTATGGGTCTGGTAGCAGGTGGTGGTTACGATCAAACCCGGACTTTTACCGGGTGGAGATTGAAGGATACCGGTAGTGGGAACCAAACCAACTTCTTATCCGGTTTTACCTATCAGGTTGGCAATGTCCAAATTGCGCCAAATTTTATGTGGCAAAAACCTATTGTAGGTCCTATGCCCAATGATGTTCAGGGACCGGGCCGACTCAGAAATATTCTTGACGATCCATTTTCGGTAAGGGCAAACAGGGAAACCGTTGGCGGCGAGTTGCTGCTTACCTGGGACCCAACTCCGGGTACCTGGATGTACGAGTGGGACAATGATAGGGCGGAGGACGCTCCCTTGGCGGTCAGCGCAGGATTTGTATTCAGACACCATCCAACTACAATGGATGCGCATATTGGGTTTTTGGGGAATCGGACCTTATTCGCCTTCCCAAATTCCGTACCGGCACAGGATCTTTGGGAAACGCATGCACGAATTGTATCCAAAGTTAATCCCGATTTAGGCCTGATCGCCAACCTGTATTTTGGAAATGCCCAGGCTAATGGTAGTGATTCCAGGCTTATTGAACGTGTTGGTGGGGATATCCGTATGATTTACAAGAATATCAAGGTACAACATGCCTTTAAGATTAACGACTGGGGTCCTTTTGATTACCACAGAGATTTTAACCTCACATTCCCGGTACAGCTTATGTTAGATATCTCAACCACCATAGGAAAGCCAGATTGGTTCATCTTACCCAGTACTCAGGTAGGCATCAGAGGTACCTGGAGATCACTGAATGAATTCTCGCCTCGCTACATGCCCAACAATGCTGCTGAATTTGCCACTGAACCTACTATAAGTCCGGTTGGTTTTGGTAACGGGAATGAATGGGAAATCAGAACCTATGTGCACATCAATATTGGCAAATAAAAAAATAGAGCAATGAAAAACGATAAACGAATTTATACAAAACTTGGCCTGCTTTTAGGAATTGTATTCCTATTAAGTACCGCTTGTGAGCGGGATTATGATTTTGGAGAAGATGCAAAATTTGCCACCTTTTCTAATAGTCCTGAGATCTTTATTGACGGGTTTAGTGGCGGACTGGAATACCTTCCTTTTTTAGGATCAAAACAAGATGCCTTTTCGGTAGATACGGAAGTAAAATACGCCGGAGAAGCTTCCATGCGTTTTGACATTCCTAATTTTGGTGATCCGGGCGCGGAACTCGGTTTTGCCGGGGCCATTTTCCCAGATTATGGAGGCCGTGATCTTTCAGAATATGATGCCCTTACATTCTGGGCAAAAGCTTCGCGGGCAGAGACCATCAGTGAGATCGGTTTTGGTAATGATTTCGGAGAAAGTTCCTATCGCGATATAGAGAACCAATACCTGGTAACCAAACAAAATTTGAGGCTAAGCACGGGCTGGACAAAATATATTATTCCCATTCCGGATCCCAGTAAACTACTTAATGAAAGCGGGATGTTCTGGTATTCTGAGGGCCCCGACGGAAATGGAGATGGATATACCTTCTGGATTGATGAACTTAAATTTGAAAAATTGGGAACAGTGGCCCAGCCTAGTCCGGCCATATTTGAAGGTGAAAATCTAGAAGCAGAAGCTTTTCTGGGAATTCAAGGGTTGATTCCTGCAGGGGGATTAAGCCAAACTTTTAATCTTGGTTCGGGGATTAATGAAACCGTACGGGTGGCGCCTTCTTATTTTGATTTTAGTTCCTCAAATCCTGATGTAGTAAGTGTAAACGAGCTTGGGGTGCTTAGTCCGGTAGGCTTGGGAACTACAACTATTAGTGCTACCCTTGCCGGAGTAAGAGCCAGGGGATCGTTGTCGTTAGAAGTGAACGGTGGTTTTGAATTTGCACCGGTTCCCACACGCAATGCAGAAGATGTTATCTCCGTATTTAGTGATTCCTACGCCAATGTACCCGTAGACAACTACAACGGGTTCTTTGGAGGGCAAACCACTACAGGAGGCTTGGTTCCAATCAATGATGAGAATAACATCATCATCTATGAGAACCTCAATTTTGTTGCGACCACCCTAAACCCAACAGTGAATGTTTCGCAAAAATCCCATTTTCATGTGGATATCCGTATTGATGAAACCATCGATGGCGATTATACCATCCGATTGGAACTGATTGATTTTGGACCGGACGGAGCTTTTGGAGGTGGAAATGATACCGGTGGGGCGG
>CBDUAW010000065.1:0-9189 GCA_965365215.1 uncultured Eudoraea sp.
CCTAAAAACCAATATTTCCTTACGCCTGAGCTTGCCCTTTCATCCTGAACTGCGCAGATTAATCTTAATGACTTTTCACTTATTCATCCGCACAGTGGCCCTGAATATCACCCTAATTCTGGCGGTCAGAGAGGCCGCAGCATTGGGAGATCAATATATTGGTGCCCATACCATTGCCATTAATCTCTGGTTGTTTGCCGCTTTCTTCATAGATGGTTATGGAGCAGCCGGTAATATAATGGGCGGGCGTCTGTTCGGAGCCAGGGATTATAATGGTCTGTGGAAACTCGTTAAAAAAGTTGTTGGTTATGGGGTATTGGTAAGTCTCCTTTTGGTCCTGATCGGGTTTATCTTTTATCGGCCTTTGGGGAGCCTGTTCTCTAATGAAGTATTAGTTCTGAATTCCTTCTATACTATATTTTTTATAGTCATCCTGGGGCTCCCAATGAATAGCGTTGCCTTTGTTTTAGATGGGGTATTTAAAGGTTTGGGGGAGATGAAATTTTTGCGTAATGTTCTGCTTCTGGCTACTTTCCTCGGCTTTATTCCAGCCCTATTCCTCGGAAAGTATTTTGGCCTGGATCTTTATGGGATCTGGATTGCCATTAGCATATGGATGTTGATCAGAGGTGGAGCCCTCGTCTGGAAGTTCAATCATAAATTTCGCCCCTTATTGCAAAAATCCTAATTTTGGCAAAACATCAGGACATGGGTACAAACAGGCCAAATGGAAGCCTTTACATAAAAAGAGAACGCAATATAGCTAGTATTGAATTTGGCCATCCGGCAGGTAATTCCTTTGTGATAGAACTATTAGATCGGCTGGCAACAGCATTGAAGGAGTTATCAGAAGATGGTGAGATAGCACTGATAATATTAAAATCAGAGGGCAATCGTACCTTTTGTGCCGGGGCATCATTTGATGAGCTGGTCCAGATTAGTAATCAGGAGGAAGGAACCCGCTTTTTTAGTGGATTTGCAAATGTCATCAATGCAATGAGGAAATGTCCCCAGCCAATAATTGGACGGGTACAAGGCAAGGCTGTGGGTGGAGGTGTTGGATTAATTGCAGCATGCGATTATGTCTATGCCACTGTTGATGCCTCTGTCCGCCTGTCAGAAATAAGTATTGGAATTGCTCCCCTGGTAATTGCCCCGGCAGTTGAACGAAAAATTGGCAAAGCCGCACTGGCAGACATGGCCTTCTCACCTACCGAATGGAAAAATGCCTATTGGGCCAAGGAGCAGGGTCTTTATGCTAAAGTCTTTGATAATATCAAGGAACTGGATAAAGAGGTTGAATTGATGACGACTAATTTAGCCCGATACGCCAAAGGGGCATTATTCACCATGAAAAAGGTACTCTGGGAGGGTACTTCAGACTGGGGTGAATTACTGTCCAAACGTGCGTCCATGTCTGGCAGGCTGGCCCTTTCACCGGAATCAAAAGAAAGCCTTCAGCAAATCAGAAAAAAATGAGCATCCTGGATATCCTCAATAGTGATCTTATATTACCCATCCTTGCTTTTTTAGTAGTAGTAATTTATGTGGTCCAAAGGGTAAGATCCCGAAGGAAATACAAACGCTGATATTAGAACACTATCCCAATTTTATGATTATAGATTGTGCCTGGTCACTTTCGAATAGCTTATTTTTGTTTCTGTTTTAACACAAACCCTATTAATCAATTAAAATGGGCAACATACGGATAACCAAGGAATTTACTTTTGAAACCGGCCATGCGCTCTATGGCTATGATGGTAAATGCCGGAATGTGCACGGGCACAGTTATAAACTTTCTGTTACTGTAATAGGCACCCCCATCACAGATACCTCTAATGTAAAGTTGGGAATGGTTATAGATTTCGGGGATCTGAAACGTATTGTAAAGGAAGAGATCGTTGAACCCTTTGATCATGCTACTGTATTTAATAAAAATACCCCTCATGTAGATTTGGCGGAGGAGCTGGAGAAAAGAGGACATAAAGTGATTCTGGCAGATTACCAACCCACCAGTGAGAACATGGTTATTGATTTTTCCCAGAGAATTAATAGGCGGTTACCGGATCATATCCAATTACACTCCCTTAAATTGCGGGAAACCGGAACCGCCTATGCAGAATGGTATGCAGCTGATAACTAGGGCGGCTTTCCTTATCTTTATAATGCCATGAAGCAACTGACTCTTTCCAAAGGCCAAAAGATCTACTTTGCAAGCGACAACCATCTGGGGGCTCCTACGCGTAAGCAAAGTATAGGTAGAGAGAAAAAATTTGTGGCCTGGTTAGATGAAATCAAATCAGATGCCGCTGCCATTTTTCTCTTGGGGGATCTATTCGATTTTTGGTTCGAATACCGAACTGTGGTCCCGAAAGGCTTCACCAGAACTCTTGGAAAACTTGCGGAAATTTCAGATAGCGGAATCCCGATTTTTTATTTCGTTGGAAATCACGATCTCTGGATGAATGGGTATTTTGAAGAAGAATTGCAAATCCCTGTTTATCATCAACCCCAGGAATTCCTTATAAACAATACCTTGTTCCTCATAGGCCACGGAGATGGTTTGGGGCCAGGAGATAAAGGATATAAGAGAATGAAGAAGATATTTACAAATCCCGTTGCGAAGTGGATATTCAGATGGTTACATCCTGATTGGGGAGTAAAGATTGCCCAGTACTTCTCTGTTAAGAATAAATTGATTTCTGGAAAGGAAGATATCCATTTTCTTGGGGAGGATAATGAATGGCTGGTTCAATATGCCAAAAAGAAACTTGAATCCAAGCACTTCGACTTTTTTATTTTCGGTCATCGGCATTTGCCAATGGAGATCTCCTTAAATGAGAAGGCAACGTACCTGAACCTCGGAGATTGGATTTCTTATTTTACATATGTAGTATTCGACGGGGAGACCTGTGCCCTGGAGAATTATAAGGACCACTAGCTATTAGCGAATATCCTTTAACCGTAATTGAAGTGAAATATTTCCATTCCACTCATTCTCCTCAATGGAAAATGCCACTGAAAATGGCTTTTTGTTTTTCACCAAATCAATCTTATGTCCCAAATTAAATCCTATAGCACCAATTGGGATACAGCCATTTTGGGTTAAAGAACACTTTAGGTGTTTCTGACCTTCTCCCACCCCTTTGGCAAATCCAATATCTCTTACATTTTCGGCCATAAATACGACGTTCATGTTCCCAGGACCAAAAGGGGCAAATTGTTTCAGGATTCTATAGAGTTTTGGAGTAATCTCATCCAAGGTAATTGGGGTGTCGATCAGAATTTCAGGGGTCAGCAAATTGGGATCTATAGTCTCGGATACAACTTTCTCGAATTTCGCCTTGAACTCCTCAAACTTCCCTTCTTCCATTGTTAGGCCGGCAGCGTATTTATGTCCGCCAAATTGCTCTATGCTCCCTGAACACTTTTGCAAAGCATTGTAGACATCAAAACCTTTGACCGATCTTGCGGAAGCTGCCAGCTTTTCCCCGCTTTTAGTAAAAACCAGGGTTGGTCTGTAATAGGTTTCCGTTAGTCTTGAAGCAACAATCCCGATTACTCCTTTATGCCAATTGTCTTTGTAAACCACAGATGTGTAGCGTTCCTGTTCGTTGTTTTCGTCTATTTGAGCAAGTGCCTCATCAGTGATTTGTTGATCCAGCCCTTTTCTCTCCTGGTTAAAGGCTTCGATTTCCTCGGCATAAGTTCTGGCTTGCGCCAGAGAAGGTTCTATTAAAAGGTTTACCGCATAGGTACCATGTTTCATTCGGCCGGCGGCATTGATCCTCGGAGCAATAACAAAGACTACATCCGAAATGGTAAGGCGCTTCTTCTTAAGCTGTTCTATAATAGCAAGGATTCCGGGTCTTGGCTTATTGTTGATAACCTTTAGCCCAAAGCATGCTAGTATGCGATTTTCTCCGGTTATCGGAACAATATCGGCCGCAATTGCTACGGCCACAAGGTCCAGGTAGGGATAGATCCCGGAAATATCTCTTTCCCTTGTATTTTGTATGGCCTGTATCAGTTTAAACCCGATCCCGCAACCGCATAGTTCCTTATAAGGATATGTACAATCTTCCCGTTTGGGGTCTAGCACTGCCACAGCTTCGGGGATTTTTTCTCCTGGCCTGTGGTGATCACAGATTATAAAATCTATCTGTTTCTCACGGGCATAGGCTATTTTTTCTATTGCTTTTATTCCACAATCAAGTGCGATTATAAGACTAAATCCATTATCCCAGGCAAAGTCAATTCCCTTATAGGAAATTCCATAACCCTCTTCATAACGGTCTGGAATATAGGTTGCCACATTTGGGTATTCTTCAAGCAGATAAGAAGAAAGTAATGCTACAGCAGTTGTGCCATCAACATCATAATCCCCGTAAACCAGAATATTTTCATTGCGTGACATCGCCCGAAGAAGGCGCTCCACTGCCAAGTCCATATCCTTCATTAAAAAAGGATTATGCAGGTTCTCAATTTGCGGTCTGAAATAGCTTTTCGCTTCTTCAAAACTACTAACGCCCCTTTGCAAGAGGAGAGTAGCCACCAATTCATCCACACCAAGGGCTTCAGACAACTCCCTGACATCTTTTTTTTCCGGCTTGGCCTTAAGAATCCATCGCATGTTTTCTACTTGTACTAGACTGAAAATACCCTATCCTAACGAAAGGAACCAGCAGGGAAAATACTATTAACCCTGATGGTGAAAAATTGTTTCAATCTCTATTTGGGCAAACTGTCTGAACATCTCTATAACCCCGCAATATTTTTCAACCGACAAATCTACAGCCCTTTGTAATTTTTTTTCCTCCAATTGGTCCCCGTAAAAATGATATTCTACTATTACTTTGTCATAAAACTTAGGGTGCTCATCTGTTAGATTGGCTTTTATTTCGATGGTGAAATCCTTTACCTCCAGTTTCATCTTTTTAATCAGCATAGCTACGTCCAGGCCGGAACATCCTGCCAAACTGGAAAGCATTAGTGCCTTAGGCCTATAACCCTTCCCTTTTCCGCCATCGTCCGGACCTGCATCTATAGTAAGATTATGCCCCGAGGGATTGTTGCTTTCAAAGGCCATATTTCCTAGCCATTTGGTGGTAATTTGATTTGTAGTGCTCATTATTTTTTGTTTCTTGTAGCTGTAAAAATACGATAAAAACCTTCTAAGATGCCACTAGTAAGCCCCCTTGATCCAAGTCATGATGATGATACCAGGAAGTTAGCCGAATTTTTCAATGAGACCTTGGGATTCTGTCCAAATTCTGTTTTAACTATGCAGCACAGACCCGCTATTTCAAAGGCGTTTATCAACCTTAATAAAGCCGTTATGGCCAACGAAGGGAGGGTCACTTCTGCCTTGAAGAGAATGATTGCCTGGGTAAGTAGCAATTCTACCGGTTGCAGGTATTGTCAGGCCCATGCTATCAGGGCAGCAGAACGCTATGGGGCAGAGCAGCAACAACTAGATAACATTTGGGAGTACAGAACCCATCCTGCCTTTTCTGAGGCAGAGCGTGCCGCACTCGACTTTTCCTTAGCCGCCTCACAGGTACCCAATGCGGTAGATGAATCCATTAAAACACGTTTGTATCAGTATTGGAATGAAGGTGAAATTGTAGAGATACTAGGTGTCATTTCTCTATTTGGTTATCTGAACAGATGGAATGATTCTATGGGAACCACTATTGAAGAGGGAGCAGTAGAAAGCGGGGAACAATACTTGGGAAAGCACGGTTGGGAAAAAGGGAAGCATGTCTGATTATTATCATTTTGCTAAGGCATGTTAGGACATCCCCAGCTGTAAGAGATAGATGGTAAATATCCCCCAGAAGGTACCTGTAGCCATGCTTAATATGGCAAGAATAACGGCATGAGGCATCCAGCGCTTTTCAAAAGCGGCAGTCACAGCCGGAGCAGTGGCTATGCCACCCACATTAGCCATGCTGGCAATGGGAACCCAGGCCATATTTACATTCAGTAACTTTGCTACCAGGATCATGAATAAAAAATGACCCCCCAGCCAAACCACCAAAAAGAACAAAAATGTGCTGTTGAAACCCATGGAGGCGAATTGCAATTTCAATCCAAGAACGGCCATAACCAGAAGAATCAGGATGCCTCCAGCTTTAAGCGCATATCGGGTATTCCACTGTTTTAAAACGTTGCTGAGTACCAATCCTATAATGGAAAGAAAAACGATCTGTGCAATAAAACTTTCAATCAGATAATTACTGAGCAAGACTGTGGCCAGTAAAATTACAGCACATAGATACCCGGGGAGGGGCCTGTTTACTTCAGCTCGTATCTCATATGGAATGGCTATATCAGTAATTTTTAGTTTGCGGTTTAAATAACGACTCCTTTTAATCCCCTGAAACATTAAGATTGTCCAGATATTGACCAATACATTATCCATCACCAAAATGGAAAGAAATATATCCTCGGGACAAGAAACCAGTTCCTTGAGTACTAACTGACTTGTGCTCCCCCCAATCCAACTACCCACAATAGGAGGAATCCCTTTCCAATATTCCTGCTGAATAATGGTTTCGCCAAGGCCTCCATTATGGGGCAAACCAAGGATAATTAGCGCCGGAAAAATGGCGATAAAGGCTGAACCCGCAACAAATACTGCGATTGGTTTCCAGCCAATTGCCTTTAACTGGCGCAGGGAAAGACTGCTCATTACCGCAACTATGGCCAGAGGAATTAAATAGGTTCTGCTAAATTGGTGTATTGGGGCCTGGGAATAATCAAGTTTCCACAAAAAAGAAATTAATGCAGGGATAAGATAAGCTAAAAGTATGGCAGGAATCCAATTAAAAAAGAGCCGAATTACTTTATTTTCAAACTTGTCAAGAAAATATACGGTGAGCACCGTGAATGCGGTTATTATCCAGGGAATGATCATGGTTCATTTGGCGGTTTCAAAATCCCCAGGTGTATTATCCTTCCTCCGCTCATTACTACCGGATCTGCATTTTTGCCAATGACTATTCCATCTTCCGGGGCGTAGTATTTTTTGAGAATATCTCCAAAAGGATCCTTTAATATTCCTATCTGATCCCCTTTATTAAGAAGTTGATTAAGCTCCACACCTACCTCCAGAAATCCGCCCTGATCTGTGTACAACCAATACGATTTGCTACAAATCAAAGAAGTATCGGGCATTTCAAACTCTCCTGCTGTCATCCCCAACCACATCATCAGGTTCTGAATCCCTACTATTCCTTTATTAATCAGTTCCGACTGATACACCTGAGGATTCCCATACTCTATGGTAATACTTTTTACCCCCCTGGATATAGCAGCTGCCCTGAGTGTCTGCCCGGACGAACTGCCAAAACTGGGCTTTCCCTTACTGGCCAAAATAATATCGGTCTTTTGCAGCCTTAACATGGACCTGAGGGTGTCGTCTTCAATATTTCCTCTACCATAGTATGAATTTACCCTTCCAAAGCTTGCTGTATGCATGTCAACATGAAAGTCAAGATGGTTGATAATCTTGTGAAGGATCTGAAACGAAAACTGTTCTGATTTGTTCCCATCGGGCTTTCCTGGGAAAACCCTGTTAAGGTCTTCTTGGTCAACGAATCGTCTTTTTTTGGAGAATAGACTTAAGGGGTTAATTCCCGGGACTCCAATTAAGGTTCCTTTTAATGATTGCGGGTTTAGCTGTTTGAAAACTCCCTGAATAACCGGGATCCCGTTAAGTTCATTCCCGTGTATGGCAGCCGTAAGGCCCAATACGGTTCCTTTTTCCCTGCCTTTAGCAATCAATACCGGAACTACAATGGGTTGTTGGTAAGTGTCCATGCCAAGTTGAAGCCAAAGCTTATGAATTTTACCGGCACTCAAACCTTCCAATTCAATAGCCTGGATTACGGGAATCTCACTCTGAGACCATGAGTGCAGGTAAATAAGGGAAGCCAATAAAAGGATGACAATTCGATTCTTAAACATATTCCAAGGATCATTTATCTACTAAAGATAATTTTTTATGGGATGCACTCCTTACTTTTTACCCTCAACTACAAGTACCAATTCCCCTTTTGCTTTATTCGCCCTGAAATATTCCAGTATTTCATGAAGAGGGCCTCTTTTTGTCTCTTCAAACCGTTTGCTGATTTCCCGGGATATGGAAATCTGGCGGTCTTGTCCGAAATATTCAACAAATTGGGACAAGGTTTTCAAAATTCTGTGAGGGGACTCATAAAAGATCATGGTTCTTTTTTCCTCTGCCAGCTCTAAAAGTCGGGTTTGCCTGCCTTTCTTGTGTGGGAGGAAACCTTCAAATACAAACCGGTCACTGGGAAGTCCGCTCAATACAAGTGCCGGAACAAATGCCGTAGCCCCTGGAAGACAGATAATTTCAATTCCCTTTTCAATGCATGCTCTGGAAAGCAGAAATCCGGGGTCTGAAATAGCAGGAGTTCCCGCATCGGAGATCAGGGCAAAGTCAGACCCGGCCAATAGTTCTTCTACGATCCCAGGAACTGTTCTGTGCTCATTATGCATATGATGACTTCTCAAAGGAGTGTCTATTCCGTAGTGTTGCATCAGCTTATTACTGGTTCTGGTATCTTCCGCCAGAATAAAATCGACCTCTTTTAGGATGCGCAAGGCCCTATGCGTAATGTCTTCCAAATTCCCAATAGGTGTTGGAACAATATACAAGACCCCCATAATCTGTTAGTTTGGATGTAAAATCAAAAGCCGAAAGCGGGGCTACCAACTCTCGGCGATCTTATTTCTCTGTGCTTTGAGGCATTAGGCAAATCTACGCTCTATTAACGCCCTCAAACGCATTTCGTATTCTTCTTTTCCCTTCCATTGGTCATAATCGGGCTTTACAAGATTATCTATAAAAGCCATAGATCTTTCTTCTGTATCAATGGTATTTAGCTGGGAAATGACCCGGTTGAAGTCTTCGGTACTATCCCTGAAAAGGTGTTTTACAAATGCCAGCCGATCATTGAGCCCTACCTTAATTTCCCGCTGCACAAGTTGGTCGTTAAGGGACTTAGATTTAGTATCCTGCGCCACATCGGATGCTTTCGGGCTTACTGTTTCCTTATCGTTCTTCAACACCTCAGTTTTGGCCACAAACTCTTTGAAAACCTGTTCCACTTCAGCTGCTGAAGGCATTTCTGAGACCATATGTTTTATGGTGTCTAT
>CBDUAW010000066.1:0-9165 GCA_965365215.1 uncultured Eudoraea sp.
TTATCGGGGCTTTTGAAGTTCTGGCACTTCTGGTGATTGTCGCCGTCCTTATCTTTTGGGTGCGCCGTAACCTGCTAAGACTGCAGAGGTTTATAAAACCAGAGATGAAAGGCTGGCCAAAGAAGGATGCGGATTTCATCCTTTATATTGAGGTAGTGCTCATGTTGTTGTTCCTCACCATGAATGCCTCGGATTACCAGCTACAACAAATGGGGGTTGAAGGTTATATTGAGGCCGGAGCCTTTCCAATTAGCCAATATCTCTTGCCAATAATCGACGGCTTAAGCATACAGGGCCTGATAATCCTGGAAAGAGGCGCCTGGTGGCTTCATATCATTGGCATCTTGTTATTCCTTAATTATCTGTATTATTCTAAACACCTGCATATACTTCTTGCCTTCCCAAATACCTTCTATGGTAGTCTCAGACCTAAGGGACAATTTCAAAACCTGGAGTCCGTAACCAACGAAGTGCGTTTAATGATGGATCCCTCTGCAGATCCCTACGCTGCACCGCCTGCAGATGCACCACCTCCAGAGAAGTTTGGGGCCTCAGATGTGATGGATTTAAAATGGACACAATTATTGAACGCCTATACCTGTACAGAATGTGGACGATGCACAAGTGAGTGTCCGGCAAATCAGACTGGAAAAAAACTCTCTCCCCGTAAGATTATGATGGATACAAGAGATCGTCTGGAGGAAGTGAGCAAAAACATAGATAAGAACGGAGGAGCGTTCGTGGAAGATGGGAAGCAATTACTCGACGACTATGTTAGTCGGGAAGAACTGTGGGCCTGTACTTCTTGCAATGCCTGTGTAGAGTCTTGTCCCGTCAGTATTGACCCCTTGTCCATTATTATGGATATGAGGCAATATTTGGTAATGGAGCAATCCGCAGCCCCGGCAGAATTGAATAATATGATGTCTAATATTGAAAATAACGGAGCTCCCTGGCCATTTAATCAGATGGACCGACTAAACTGGGCAGACGAATCCTAAATACAGTATGCTATGAGTGAGGAAATTAAGGTACCTACAATGGCTTCTCTTTATGCAGAGGGCAAGCAGCCCGAAGTTCTTTTTTGGGTTGGTTGTGCAGGTAGTTTTGATGACAGGGCTAAAAAGATTACCAAGGCCTTTGTAAGGATTTTACACAATTCAGGGGTAAAATATGCTGTACTGGGGACGGAGGAAAGTTGTTCAGGGGATCCAGCCAAAAGGGCCGGAAACGAATTTTTGTTTCAAATGCAGGCAGTGACAAATATTGAAGTCCTAAACGCCTACGGTGTAAAAAAAGTAGTTACGGCCTGCCCTCACTGTTTCAATACCATAAAGAATGAATACCCCGGCCTGGGGGGAGACTATGAGGTGCTTCATCATACACAATTTATCAATCAATTATTGGCCGAAGGAAGGTTGAAAGTAGATGGAGGTAATTTTAAGGGAAAGAAGATTACATTCCATGACCCTTGTTATTTAGGTCGCGCAAACCAGGTTTACGAAGCGCCCCGGGATCTGATTAGAAAATTGGATGCTGAATTGGTTGAAATGAAAAATTGCAGAAAGAAAGGCCTGTGTTGCGGGGCAGGGGGTGCCCAAATGTTCAAAGAACCTGAAAAGGGAGACAAGGATGTCAATATTGAACGTACAGAACAAGCTCTGGAAGTAAAACCCGACATTATTGCTGCGGCCTGCCCGTTCTGCAATACCATGTTGACAGATGGCGTGAAGAACAAAGAAAAAGATGGGACAATCCCTGTTAAAGATATTGCTGAGCTCATCGCGGAAGCAGAAGATCTTTAAGAAGTAAGAATTGAATTAATTAAGCTGTGGAGTTATGTATGTAGATTTCGAATCCCTTCCTGATTCGGCAAGAGTTTGGATCTATCAGGCCAACCGGCCTTTTAGCGCAGAAGAAATGGAAACGGTAACACAGGCACTTGAGCAATTTATTGATCAGTGGACTGCTCATGGTAAGGAGCTAAAAGCCAGTTATGAACTGCGGTATAACCGATTCATTATCCTGGCCCTTGACCAGCAACATAGTGCAGCTTCTGGCTGTTCAATAGATGCATCTGTACACTTCATTCAAGCCCTTCAGGAGAAATATGGGCTCGATTTGCTCGATAAAATGAATGTCACTTATAAACAAGGAGAATATATAGCTTACAAGCCTCTAAATGAGTTTAAAAAAATGGCTAAGGACAAGGCTATCTCCGGAAAAACGGTAGTTTTTAATAATTTAGTTAACAACAAACAGGAATATCTGGAACATTGGGAAGTACCGGCTTCCGAAAGCTGGCACAGTCGGTTCCTTTAAATAATCATTACGTACCGCACTATTAAAAACCCCACCATAGCGGTAAAAATCGATGAAACGCAATATTTTAATTGCTTTTCAGTTAGAATTTAGGACTTTGCTTTTTATGGGGAAAAAATTACTTACTTTTTTAATTGTACTCCTTTTCTATACTGGTAACTGCCAACAGGATCCGCTGATGGCTGCAGACAGCCTTGAGCAGATGAAGTGGGTAGAAACTACCTATGAGGACATGACTTTGGAGGAAAAGGTAGGCCAGCTCTTTATGGTCTTGATCGCTTCCAATCAGTCAAAATCAGATACAGACAGGATTGCGCAGCTTATCCGGGAAGAGAAGATAGGGGGAATAATATTTTCACGCGGTGGCCCGCTAGCCCAGGCACAACTTACAAACGAATATCAGGAAATTGCCAAAATCCCATTGTTAATTGGTATGGACGCAGAATGGGGATTGGCCATGCGCCTGGATTCTACCTATGCATTCCCCTGGAATATGACCCTCGGCGCTATCAGGGATACCGCCATTGTTCGTAAAGTAGGATATCAGATTGGAACACACGTACAACGCATGGGGGTTCATATCAATTTTGCGCCGGTAGTTGACATCAATATAAATCCGGATAACCCAATTATTGGCAATAGGTCGTTCGGGGAAGACAAAGTCAATGTTAGTGCTAAGGCTATTGCATTGCACAAAGGGATGAATGATGCGGGTATATTGACCAGTGCAAAACACTTTCCGGGGCATGGGGATACGGCAACCGATTCTCATAAAGCCCTTCCGGTAATCAATTTAACTGCTGCCAGACTAGATTCTGTAGAACTCTACCCATACCGGGAACTCATCCCTGAAGGATTAAACGGGGTTATGGTTGCCCACCTTAATGTACCTGCTTTGGAAGTGGAAGGGGAAAAGCCAACATCCTTATCTAAAACCGTTATTAGTGACCTGCTTCAGAAGAAATTAAATTTTAAAGGATTGATCCTAACAGATGCCTTGAATATGAAAGGCGTAACCACTTATACCGAACCGGGCGATACAGAATTACAGGCATTTTTAGCAGGAAATGACATCTTGTTGATGCCGGAAGATGTAAAGCGCGCTAAAGAGAGGTTAATTAAGGCTTTTGAAGAGGGTAGTATTCCTTCCACAAGACTTGCCCAATCCGTTAAAAAAATACTCAAGGCAAAATACATAGCAGGGTTGCATCAATATATGCCAATTGAGTTAGAATCCCTTATTGATGATCTCAATTCCCTGGAAAATGACATCCTTTATGAAGAAGCCATAGAAAGTGCAATCACTGTCCTAAAAAATAAGGTGAACCTATTAGGCATAAAAAAATTAAAAAATAAGCGGATTGCCTATGTGAAGTTTGGTGATGCCGATCACCAACCTTTTCTCCATGCCATGAAAAAGTATGCAGAAATAACTCAGGTAGATGGGGAGGATATCGGCAGTTTAAAAAGAAAATTAGGCGATTTTAACCTAATTGTAATAGGTTTTCACAAAAGCAATGAGAGCCCCTGGAAGGATCATGATTTTAGTGAAAAGGAAATTTTTTGGTTGAATGAAATTGCTAAAGAACGAACCTCAAATACTATTTTATCAATATTTGCCCGGCCATATGCATTAAAAAATATACCCTCCTTTGCGAATATAGACGGACTGGTTATGGGCTATCAGAATAGCGAATTAGCCCAGCAGAAAATGGCGGAGCTCCTTTTTGGGGCAATAGGTGCAAAAGGGGTTTTACCCGTAACTGCTCATAACGAATTTCCTGTGGGTAGTGGGATTAACCTAAAAACATTAAAGCGCCTCGGCTATAGTTTCCCGGAACGTGTTGGGATGAGCTCAAAAAAACTGGAATTGGTAGATAAGCTCGTAAAAGACGGCCTGGATTCTCTTATGTTTCCGGGTGCCCAGGTTTTGGTAGCCAGAAAAGGGAAGGTGATATATAACAAGAATTTTGGCAAACCAACATACCAGGCCGAGCAGGCTATAGAAGCGGATCATATCTACGATCTCGCTTCCTTGACAAAAATCCTGGCAACGCTTCCCATCATAATGAAGATGGAAGAAGAAAACAAAATTTCTCTGAATACTACATTTCAAGAGTTGATACCATCTTATTCTGATTCGGAACTGAAAGATGTAACAGTACTCAAAGCACTAAGTCACTATGGAAGACTCCCAGCTTGGATCGCCTTCTATCTGGATACACTCAATAAGAAAAGGAAACCGTCTCCCGAATTTTATCGGGATAGCCCTGTTTCCGGATATTCAATCAAGGTATCAGACAGGTTGTACCTTACGGATGCCTACAGGGATTCAATCTACAATCGTATTGGGCGGCAAGAGTTAAAATCTAACCGATATCGCTACAGTGATGTTGCCTATTATGTACTCAAAAAATATATTGAAGACACTTATCAGCAATCCCTTGACAGAATTGTACAGGAGTTGTTAATGCAACCCTTGGGTGCCAGCAACACAGCCTATAATCCACTGAATAAATTTCCCCGTAATAAAATTGTGCCTTCGGAAATTGATAATTACTACAGGTATCAGGAAGTACGAGGCTATGTGCACGATATGGGTGCCGCTATGCAAGGTGGCGTGGGCGGGCACGCTGGTCTGTTCGCCAATGCTAATGACGTAGCCAAGATAATGCAGATGTACCTTCAAGGTGGTTCCTATGGAGGGGAAAGGATTATGAACCAGCGTACTGTGGAGAAGTTCAATAAGTGTTATTTCTGTCATAAAGAAGTAAGGAGAGGCGTGGGATTTGATAAACCGCAGTTAAAAGATACTGGCCCTACTTGTGGTTGTGTATCCCGGAAGAGTTTTGGTCATAGCGGATTTACAGGAACATACACCTGGGCAGACCCTGAACAGGAAATTGTTTATGTATTTCTATCAAACCGCACCTATCCTTCCGCAACAAACCGGCTCCTGGTAAAATCAGGTCTCAGAACCAGAATTCAACAGGCTATTTATGATTCCATTATAGATTAGTACCGAATATTAGGCTTATTTTTATCCTATGAAAATTGCAATTGTATGTTACCCTACCTTCGGTGGGAGTGGAGTAGTGGCCACAGAATTGGGAATTGCCCTGGCTGGCAGAGGCCATGAGGTACATTTTATTACTTACAGACAACCGGTACGTCTTGAACTCTTGAGCAACAAGATCCATTTTCATGAAGTACATGTTCCGGAATATCCGCTATTCCATTATCAGCCATACGAACTGGCCCTTTCCAGTAAACTGGTAGATACCATTAAGCTCCACAATATAGAGCTCTTGCACGTTCATTATGCCATTCCCCATGCCTATGCCGGGTATATGGCTAAAAAGATACTGGAAGAAGAGGGGATTTATATCCCTATGATTACAACCTTACATGGAACCGATATTACCTTGGTTGGGAATCATCCCTTTTATAAGCCAGCAGTTACCTTTAGTATTAATAAATCGGATGTTGTGACATGTGTGTCAGAAAATCTAAAACAAAAAACACTCGATTTTTTTGACATTACCAAGGAAATTGAGGTAGTTCCGAATTTTATTGATCAAACCAAATACAGTACTCACTTTACCGATTGTCAGAGGACGTTAATGGCTGAAGATCACGAAAAAATTATAACCCATATCTCCAACTTCAGAAAAGTAAAACACATTCCCGATGTAATCCATGTTTTTAACGGGATCCAAAAACAAATTCCTGCCAAACTGATTATGGTAGGAGAGGGGCCGGAAAAGGAAAATGCAGAGTTGTTATGCGAGCAGCTGGGGATTATGGATAGGGTAGTGTTCTTGGGCAACAGCAATGAAATAGACCGAATCCTTTGTTTTTCAGATCTTTTCCTGCTCCCTTCAAAATCTGAAAGTTTTGGTTTAGCCGCGCTGGAGGCGATGATAAACCGGGTTCCTGTGATCTCCAGTAATACCGGCGGCATCCCTGAAGTGAATATCCACGGCGTATCGGGCTTTCTGAGTAATGAGCGCGATGTGGATGATATGATTGCTAATGCGCTTAAAATTTTATCTGATGAAGAGGTTCTGAATACTTTTAAGGAAAACGCCTATAAAACAGCTACCAAATTTGATATAAAAAAGGTACTGCCGCTTTATGAGGATATTTATGAAAAGGCGTACAAAGCAAACTATAAAAGCACCTATTGATATGCAAAAGGCTGCACTTTTTATAGTCCTGATGCTGGTTTTATCTTGTAAAAGCCAGGAAAAAGGTCAAAATAGCACGGAAATGGATTCCACGCAGCAAAACAACCTGAGTTTACTGATCAGCGAAAGTTACGGGGGAACAGATTTACCGGAATTTCAGGTAATACGCAAACAAGCTGTTCTTAAGCGTGTTTTCGCAGAGATCAATAAGACCAGAAAACCGGGAATCCCCATGCCATACGTCGATTTTCAAAAGGAAATAGTGGTGATCTACTGCGAAGGAAAAATAAAGGGAAAGTCTCCCAGAACCCTGGTCATGGCCGGCACTTCAGCAGATACACTATTTCTTAAATCCGAGGAAAGTACTGAACTTTCCGAAGGGCCTTCAACGGCTATTACAATGCCATTTAGCCTGTATAAATTACCACTTACCGATAAGCAAATTATCCTCCGTAATCAAAAGTAAAGAGAGGGAACCCTATCGGTGTTACATATCGAATATTACTGTAAATCATAGGAAATCCCTAGATCTGATTTAGGTACTTGTTAATTTTGTATTAGTAGTTATCCTAAATCTTAACACTATGAAAATCAAATTACTAGGCATTATTGCCCTTGTTTTTCTTTCCTACCAGGGTGTTGCCCAAGAAGAACCCGAGCTTACTTCAAAAGATAGTATTATTACCAGTTCCTGGATGTTTAGCGTAGGCTGGAACTTTGTAGATGATTCCGGAGATGCATTCAATGATTTTACTACGATTAAAGATCAGTGGAATGGAGTTATTTTTCCTTCCCGATTAAGTATAGGCCGATATTTTGAGAGTGGACTTGGGCTTGAAGCTATTGCCAGTTACAACAATTACAAGGAGGGTAATATTATAGATGGAGTTGTAAATCCGGAAGACAAGACCTATTTGGCATTAGATTCTCGTCTTAGCTATGATTTGAATAAGATAGTTGGTGAAACCGGCTGGTTCGATCCTTATGTGGGAGTAGGCCTTGGGTACACAAAAGCTAATGATTTGGGAAGAGCAACCTATAACGCAGTTGTGGGTTTCAGAACCTGGTTTTCCGATCATTGGGGCCTGGATTTAAGTTCCAGTGGTAAATGGTCCTTTGGAAATGAAGCAACCAACCACATTCAACATGCAATTGGAGTAGTTTACCAATTTGACGTGGAGAAAAAACTTTCTAAAAAAGGGGAAGATAAACTAGCCCTAATACAGGAATTAGAGAAGGAAAATCAGCGGATACAGGACTCTATCCTTGCCGCAAAACAGGCCGAGGAAGATGCCAAAGCACTTGCTGAGCGACTGGAACGTGAAAAGGAAAGAGCACGACTCGCTGCAGCGGAAAAGGCTAAACAAGAGGCCAAAAAAATGGGATTGTTGAAATTACAACAAACGCTGGATAGTTTGGGATTTGTGTATTTCGACTTTGATTCTTCCTATTTGAATACAGATTCTAAAACGACCTTAGATAAGGTGGCAGAATTAATGCATGCAAATCCTTCCTATTCATTTATTATTGAAGCGCATGCAGATTCTAGAGGAGCAAAGGAGTACAATCTTTGGTTATCTGAGCGGAGAGCTGAACGTACAGTAGGATATCTGGCGGATAAGGGAGTCGCTAAAACCCGACTGCAGGCCAAAGGATATGGTGAGGAAAATTTGGTTAATCATTGCGCAGACGGTGTGAGCTGTAGTAGCGCCGAGCACCGTTTAAACCGTCGTTCTGAAATTGGGATTAAGGTAAATGAACTGGAACTAGTGAATAATAATAATTCCGGCAAATTTTAATAAACACCGCAAAACTGATTTTTCTCAAAAGCGTTGTTAATTCTAATATTTTGTTAAAAAAATTTTTTTAATCAACCATACAAAATTACCATGCAGAGTAAAGCATGAAATAAATGCAGATGTTTAAGTTGCGATAAATCATTTGGTTCGTGAATATGGTAATGATAACATTGGCCATCAGTTGGATTAACGAGGAAACACTAGAGATATATTGACACCTTACCTTAATAATTAGATCTAAAAATTGCAAATATCATCAAATTTTGTGTTTATTGCCGTACTTTTCAATTTTGTGATAAAGGGCGCTATTTAACAGAAGGAATAAAGGGGTAATTAAAAAGTAGTGTAATTTATTTATAAAAGCATTAGCAGATTATTTGTTGTGGTATGAATGAAGTTTTAATTATTGAATGAAGAATATAGTTGTAACCGGTGCCAGTGGAATTATTGGCTATGGAATTTTGAAATCACTGAGAATGAGCAAAACCCCTTATAATTTAATAGGTCTTGCTATATACGAAGACTCTGTGGCACCAGGTTTTTGTGATGTATTTGTCAAAGCTCCTTTAACCACGGAAGAAGGATATATCGATTGGTTAGTTGACCTGATAAAAAAATATAAGGTGGATCTGGTAATTCCAAGTTTTGAAGGTGAAATCATTGCTTGGGCGGATAATATTGATAAATTAAACCAGTCAGGCGCAAAACTTCTATTTAACAATAGTTTTTTAATTGATTTATGTAGGGATAAATGGGAGTTCTACCAGTTTTTGAAGAGTAAAAATTGCCCCTATGCTATTCCTTCTTCACTATCCACTGATTTTGATGACCTAAAGCGGGAATTTGGTTTACCA
>CBDUAW010000067.1:0-9108 GCA_965365215.1 uncultured Eudoraea sp.
GTGCCGGAGCGTCTATTGTATACGATCCTAAGGATTTTGATGAATTGCTGAGTAGAGGGTTGGAAGTTTCCCCCATACATGAGGTTATGATTGATAAAGCCCTTATGGGATGGAAAGAATTTGAACTGGAATTGCTCAGGGACAAAAATGACAATGTGGTTATTATCTGTACCATTGAAAATATGGATCCAATGGGAATCCATACAGGGGACTCTATTACCGTAGCCCCTGCTATGACTCTTTCCGATACTACTTTCCAACGAATGCGCGATATGGCCATAAAGATGATGCGCAGCATTGGGGAATTTGCAGGAGGATGTAATGTGCAGTTTGCCGTAAGTCCCGACGAAAAAGAAGATATTATAGCGATAGAGATCAACCCCCGGGTATCCCGATCCTCAGCATTGGCATCTAAAGCAACGGGGTATCCCATTGCTAAGATCGCTTCTAAACTGGCAATAGGCTATTCCCTGGATGAACTGGAAAATCAGATTACCAAATCTACTTCTGCGCTTTTTGAGCCAACGCTCGATTACGTAATTGTAAAAATCCCAAGATGGAACTTCGACAAGTTTGAAGGATCTGACAGGACCTTAGGCTTACAAATGAAATCCGTAGGGGAAGTTATGGGCATTGGCCGTTCCTTTCAGGAGGCCCTTCACAAGGCTACCCAATCCCTGGAAATTAAAAGAAATGGTCTGGGAGCAGATGGAAAAGGCTATACAGATTACGAACAGATCATTCAAAAACTAACATATGCAAGCTGGGACAGGGTGTTTGTGATCTACGACGCTATTCAACTGGGGATACCCTTAAGTAGGATTCATGAGATAACCAAGATCGATATGTGGTTCCTGAAACAGTATGAAGAATTGCATTTTCTGGAAAAGGAAATCTCCAAATACACTGTGGAGACGCTTACTAAAGAACTCCTGCTGGAAGCGAAGCAGAAGGGCTTCGCAGACCGCCAGATAGCCCACATGCTGGAGTGCTATGAAAGTGAAGTACATAAAAAACGCGTAAACCTGGGAATTAACAGGGTGTACAAACTAGTTGATACCTGTGCTGCTGAGTTTAAGGCCATGACTCCATATTACTACTCTACCTTTGAGGAAGAAGTGGAAACACCAAACGGGGAACGTTACGTGGCCAATGACAGTGAAGTTACGGAACGTCGTAAAATTGTGGTACTGGGGTCGGGGCCCAACCGGATAGGTCAGGGAATAGAATTCGATTACTGTTGTGTTCATGGGGTATTAGCCGCAGCGGAGTGCAATTATGAAACCATCATGATCAACTGTAATCCTGAGACCGTATCTACTGACTTTGACACGGCAGACAAGCTCTATTTTGAACCGGTTTTCTGGGGACATATCTACGATATTATCCGACACGAAAAACCAGAGGGAGTTATTGTCCAATTAGGAGGGCAAACGGCACTAAAGCTTGCCGAGAAACTGGATAAGTATGGAATAAAAATTATCGGGACAAGTTTTAAATCGCTCGATTTGGCAGAAGATCGGGGGAGTTTCTCAGAACTGTTAAAGGAAAATAACATTCCTTATCCACAATTCGGGGTGGCAGAAACCGCAGATGAAGCACTTCAGCTCGCAGATGAGCTCCATTTTCCACTCCTGGTAAGACCTTCTTATGTATTGGGAGGGCAGGGGATGAAAATTGTGATTAATAAGGAAGAACTGGAAGAGCATGTGGTAGACCTGCTCCGAAAGATCCCAAACAACAAACTCCTTTTAGACCATTATCTGGATGGCGCCATTGAGGCAGAAGCTGATGCCATTTGCGATGGGGAGGAAGTGCAGATTATTGGGATAATGGAACACATTGAACCTTGCGGCATACATTCCGGAGATTCTAACGCTACACTCCCGCCATTTAATCTGGGGGAATTCGTGATGCAGCAAATAAAGGATCATACCAAAAAGATTGCCCTGGCTTTAAATACAGTGGGACTCATAAATATTCAGTTTGCAATAAAGGACGACTTGGTATATATAATTGAAGCTAATCCAAGAGCTTCCAGAACTGTACCTTTTATTGCGAAGGCGTATGGGGAGCCTTATGTTAATTATGCCACCAAGGTAATGCTCGGAGAGAAAAAGGTAAAGGACTTTACCTTTAATCCACAGCTTGAGGGCTATGCCATTAAGCAACCGGTATTCTCATTCAACAAGTTTCCAAATGTAAATAAGAACTTGGGGCCTGAGATGAAAAGTACGGGGGAGAGTATATTATTTATTGACAGCTTAAAAGATGATGAATTCTATAATCTGTATCAACGGCGTAAAATGTACCTCAGTAAATAATCCTTTCAGCCCAGAATCGCTATTACTTTGCCTTTAAAGTAAACTGGAGTTGTACCTCCACTTCCTGGGCAATTTTTGTAAACAGCAGTTTGGGGACTTCAATATTGTAGTCCTCTGGCCTTATTACAAAACGGCTTTCAAGGTTTATGGAATCCAGCGCTTTATGTAAATACAATTCCACAGAAATTTTACGGGATACCCCGTGGATAGTCATTTGCCCTTCCAGATTGTATTTTGAGGGGGTTTCAGACAAGGATTCCGGATCAAAAGACATAATCTGGCCCTGGAAATAACTTTTTGGGTAACGTTCAGATTCCAGATAATTTTCGTTAAAGTGTTCCTGCATTAGTTTTCTACGGAATTGAAAATCGCGTATAAGTAGTAATGCCGCAATCTTCCCATTGGACGTATCTATAATAACATTGACCTCATTATTGGTAGCCAGAATATCCTCCAAAGGGGTAGATGCATTAAAACGTATCAATCCTGTTTCCGTGCCTATTTTGGTCTGAGCAGTCCCCAAATGCCCTAAAGCAAACAAGAAAACAAGGTATAATAACTTCTTCAATAGATTTAATTTTCGGGCATGCCCTGATTTATCCAGTCCTCAATCAATTGCCGGGTGTTGCCTGGTAATTGACCTCCAGGAGGCATAGGATTGGTTGTACTGTTTATCCTGTTTAACAAGCCCCTGTTATCTACCGCACTTGTTACGTCATCATAAGTAACCAATGACATGGGCGCATTATTTGTAGGCGGATTACCATGGCAAGATATACAATTAGCATCGATTATAGCCTTAATATCTGCCTCGTATGTTAGGTCCTCAGCAACTGGATCGTCGGGAAGAGGATTACTATCTGGGTCAGGGCTGGCCATTTCCTGAGGATCGTCACTATTGGAGCAACTTGCGAGGAATATGAATACGAAACAAATGAGAATTGAGAGTGCATTTTTCATAGTTATGTTTTTAGTTTTCCTGGGGTGGCAGCTCATTTGCCATCCATGGAATTCCTGGTTTTAGTTACTCTTTTGATAGGAAAAATAAGAAAAGGTTACAAATCCTAGCAACTTTTTTCGTTTTTAGCCATCTATTCCAAAAAGAAGAGGGCTATGGAAACGATTTTTCAAAAAAATCTTGACTCATTTCAGTGCCATGATCATTTAATTATTGCCAACGTCCTTTCGGGGCAAACCAAATTGTTCGAATCACTGATTTCAAAATACAATTTAAAATTATCTAGGCTGGTCAGGGGCTACACCAAAAATCAGGATGAGATAAATGATATCTTGCAGGAGACCTATCTAAAAGCATTCCTAAATTTGCATCAGTTTCGTTTTCAGGCTAGTTTTTTTACCTGGGTGTGCAGGATAGCCATTAACGAGTCGCTTCGTTTTCTTAAAAGGAAGGAGCAATTTGTTTCCTATAATGCGCTTAGCGGAACGGAATTTGCCAAAATAAGCAATAAGCACAGCAATGGAAGTGTAAACCCCATTGAGCTGCTCATACAGGAAGAAAATCAAACTTTGCTTGGAAAGGCAATTGCTACGCTACACCTAAAGTACAGAACACCTTATCAGCTTAAACAGGAAGGTTTGTCTGTTATGGAAATTGGCAAAGTTATGGGGATCTCTAGCAATAATGTAAAAGTGCGTTTATATCGTGCAAGGAAAAAGATCAGAACAAAAATTTCAGATATGACCTAGTCCAACAGAATTAAACCAGATCAAAATTTTCTGGAACCTAATGCGTATGCAGCCAACACATGTGTATCTTTAACATAGTTAATACATAAAAAAAAGTAGCATTATCAACCAATTACCTTATATATTATGAAAGCGATTTATCTATATCTACTTTTAGTTTTACCTTTTTTCACGGTAGCTCAGGATGATCTTTTAAATGAAATTGATAAGGACGATTCAAAGCAAAGTTCGGATGCAGCATTTAAAGGCCTGAAAATCGTAAACTTTGAATCGACGAAACTGCTTCATAAAAAAGAATTTTATTTTATTGTTTCCCACAGATTTGGCAGTATAAAGAATGGTTTTGATGATTTCTTCGGCCTGGATTTTGCCAACACCAGATTGCAGTTTATTTATGGATTTTCTGATAATTTTAACCTGGGTATTTCCAGAAATTCATTTAACAAGACCTATGATCTATCGGCCAAATACCGGTTTATTGAGCAACAGGAAAATTTTCCACTAACGCTGGTAGGATATAGCCAGGGGGCCATAAACACCCTTTTGGAAGAGGCCTTGATCCTGAGAGAGGTATCCTTTAGCGACAGGGTTTCTTTTACACAACAACTCCTCATTTCACACAAAGTAAATGATAAGCTCTCCCTTGAATTAATACCAACCTATTTCTATGAAGGGTATACCGGATTTGAATTTCAGGATCAATCCCAATTTGCGCTCGGGTTTGGAGGGCGGTACAAATTGAGCAAGCGCTTAAGCCTCAATGTTGATTACGGGTGGCACTTAAACCGGGCGTCTGGCTCCCCCTTTGTTAATCCTTTGTCTATAGGGGTAGATATTGAAACTGGAGGTCATGTTTTCCAATTGCATTTTACCAATGCCCAGCCAACTTTTGAGAGTGGTTTCCTAGGAAATGCAGTAGGAGATTGGGGAGAGGGCAATGTTTACTTTGGCTTTAATCTAAGTCGGGTATTTAACTTCTAAATGAGTAAACAACTGGGGCTATTCCCACTCTGTGTGATATGTTCCTTCCCTGTCTATACGTTCGTAGGTATGAGATCCAAAATAATCTCGTTGTGCCTGGATAAGGTTTAAGGGGAGCCTTTTTGAAATAAAAGCATCAAAGTAGACCAGGGCCGTTGATAGCCCTGGCATTGGCACGCCGTTATCAATCGCCTTTTTTAATAGCGTTCTTGCGGACGGTACTGCTTTTTGTATCTCAGGGATCATTTCCGGAGCTAAAAGTAAATGCTCTAAATCCTTATTCTCCGAAAAGGCATGGGAGATGTCTTGTAAAAGTCCGGCACGTATAATACAACCCGCTCTCCAAATTCTTGCAATCGTTGATAATTGAAGTTGGTAACCATATTCCTTTGACGCTTCTCTCAACTGATGCAAGCCCTGAGAGTAGGCAATAATAAACGAGAAATACAGGGCTGCTTCCGCCAGGCGTACAAGGCTTGCACTATCTTCCGTTTTCAGGCCAGGATGATCATAGCCTTCATCTGCTGTTTGCCGCAATTCTTTAAGGGCGGAGATTTGCCGCATACTTACCGCAATATCTATGGTAGGGACAGGTATCCCCAAATCCATTGCGTTTTGAGAAGTCCACTTCCCTGTCCCTTTTTGTTTTGCCTTATCCAGAATCTGATCTACCAGAAATCCGTCACCTAGTTTGTCCTTGGTGCTAAGAATGTCTGCAGTGATCTCAACGAGATATGACTGCAATCGCCCCTTATTCCAGTTGGAGAATACCTTTTGCAGGGCCAAATTATCCATATTTCCAACTTTTTTTAAGAAATCATACACTTCCGAGGTAAGCTGCATTAGGCCGTACTCAATACCATTGTGCACCATTTTCACATAATTCCCAGCTGATTTTGGTCCGAGGTAGGCTACACAGGGTTCTCCTTCATACTTAGCCGCAACAGCTTCAAAAATAGGCCGAATGTGCTCATAGGCTTCCCGGGAACCGCCGGGCATAATACTTGGTCCTAGACGGGCTCCTTTTGCTCCTCCTGAAACCCCGGCACCGAAGAAGTGAATCCCTTTTTCCGATAGTTCGATGGCCCTGCTATCGGTATCTGTATAAAATGAATTTCCACCGTCAATGAGAAGGTCCCCTGAATCCAGGTAAGGGCTTAAACTTTTAATTACGGCATCAACGGCCTTCCCTGCAGGAACCAGCAACATAATTTTTCTCGGTCTGGTTAATCCCCTCGCAAAGTCTTCTACTTCAGTAGTGGCATTTACCTGCCTGGGATTACCTCCTTCTTCCCTTAGTGCGCTCACTTTTTCACTATCCAAATCATGACCAAGAGCGGAAAATCCCTTGTCTGCCACATTAAGGATAAAATTCCGGCCCATTACCCCCAGGCCTACCAAACCAAAATCGTATTTATTATCCATACCAGATAGGAATTATTAAGTGAGAATTAGCGTGGTATCACCCACATTTATTGCTTAAGAGAATTGTCTTATATTAGACTGACTCAATTCAAAATTAAGGCAAATAATCCAATTTAAGCTTTGGGATTTTATTTGATAAGTTACCGGGGCTTCCAATAAGAATTACCTATTCTATGAATAAAACGGAAAACCAAATGTTAATCATTTTTGGGGCTTCAGGGGACCTAACGGCCCGAAAGCTGATCCCTGCACTTTTTCATTTGTACAAGGCCGGCGAACTCCCTAAGAACTTTGTTATCCTGGGTACCAGCAGAAGTAATCTGTCAGATGAGGATTTTCGAAAAAGAGTAGTAACAAATAGTAAGTACCTAAAGGAGTCACTTTCTGAAGAAGAAGAACAGTTCGTTGAGGAGTTTACAAAGAAATTATATTATGAATCCCTTGGTGATTCCTATGATGTATCCTACAAGGGGCTGGGGGAGAGGATTGCAGTACTAAACAAGGAGTTTGAAACGGAAGACCGCTATATTTTTTATTTGTCGACCCCTCCAAATATTTACGAATTAATTGCGGGTAAACTGGCCGATCAGGGCTTGGCAAATGAAACAAAGGGATGGAAAAGGCTAATAGTTGAAAAGCCATTCGGGTATGATTTTGATTCTGCAAAAGCCCTGAATAAGGGACTTCAGAAATATTTTCAGGAATCTCAGATTTATAGGATAGACCATTATCTGGGGAAAGAAACCGTTCAGAACCTGTTGGTTACCCGATTTGCCAACAGCATATTTGAACCTTTGTGGAACCGAAATTATATCAATCATGTAGAGGTAACCAACGCTGAAAGCGTTGGGGTAGAAAAACGAGGAGGATATTACGACAAATCTGGGGCGCTGAGGGATATGTTCCAAAATCATCTGTTGCAAATTGTTTCCCTGGTAATAATGGAACCCCCAATAAGTGACAATTCCGAAGAAATTCGCAATGAAAAGGTAAAGGCCCTGAAATCGTTACGGATCATGAAAGAGGAAAAGACCTTGTACCGGAATACTATTCGCGGGCAGTATCTGGCTGCTGAGATAGACGGGGAACAGGTTAAGGGATACCGGGAGGAGGAAGGGGTAGATCCGGAATCAACAACGGAAACGTATGCTGCCATTAAATTTTTTGTGGATAACTGGCGATGGGAGGGGGTACCCTTTTACGTACGCACAGCCAAACGGATGCCGACCAAAGTTACGGAAGTGGTGATTCACTTTAAATCTCCACACCATCATTTGTTTACGGATTCTGGGATGAATAGCAAGGATAACAAGCTCATCGTTCGGATTCAACCAGATGAAGGGATCTTGATCAAATTTGGTGTAAAAGTACCTGGCCAGGGATTTATGGTAGAGCGGGCTAATCTCGATTTTTACTATTCTAGCCTGGTGGCGACCAATCTGATGACCGCCTATGAGCGATTATTACTAGATGCCATGCAAGGAGATGCCACCCTTTACGCCAGGGCGGATGAGGTAGAAGCAGCCTGGCAATTCGTTAACCCTATCCTTGATTATTGGGAAAAGGGGAAGGATGTTAAGACTTATGGGTATTCAGCGGGGGTATGGGGCCCCCAAAATGCGGATGAACTGATAGAAGGTCCATACACCTGGAGAAATCCGGGGAAACTCCTGGCAGATGATCCTGGATTTTGTGTAATCTGTTAAACTGCTACGGATGCAAATCAATATATTTTCTAAGCCTGAAGAAGCCGCCCGAGAATTCGCAAATTATCTGGAGAATGCCATAGCAGCTTCTGAGGCTTTTCATCTGGCGCTTTCAGGAGGTTCCACCCCTAAAATTGTCTTTGAAGTCCTGGCAGCGAGCTACAGTAAAAGGATCAACTGGTCTAAAGTGCATGTTTATTGGGGAGATGAACGCTGTGTTCCACCAGATCATGCTGAAAGTAATTATAAAATGGCATGGGATACCTTTCTGTCCAAGGTCAGTATTCCTGAAGTTCAGATATACCGCATAGCCGGAGAAAAGATCCCGGAGGAAGAAGCCAGGCGTTACGCGGAACTCCTTGAAAAAGAAGCCCCTATACAGGATGGTACACCATGTCTAGACCTCATTATGCTGGGATTGGGCACAGATGGGCATACCGCGTCCATCTTCCCAAATCAAATAGACCTTTGGGAGGCGCAGCAATTATGTGTAGTAGCCAGGCACCCGGACTCAGGTCAACAAAGGGTCTCTCTTTCGGGAAGAGTGATTAATAACGCAAAAGAGGTAGTTTTTTTGGTTACCGGATCTAATAAGTCCCAGAAGGTAGGTGACATCATCAAAAAGGAATCAGAGGCTGATGATTATCCTGCGATGAAGGTAGCGCCGGGAAAAGGCAAATTAATCTGGTGGTTAGATAAAGCTGCAGCAGAGATGTTATAATTCCAGTTTTGGTTCCTCATCAAATTCATCTTCCTCAGCCCTTTTTAAAATGGAATCGGGGATTGATTTTTTGGCTTTAGCCCCCATTTTTTTCAGCTTTTCAATACTGGTAATAATATTTCCCCTGCCTTCCACTAATTTGTTCATTGCCCCGCGATATTCATTCTTAGCCTCGTCCATTTTTTTGCCAACCTTGGTCAGGTCTGTGATATGGATCTCGCGAACTGCGGTCTGGGCTACCGGC
>CBDUAW010000068.1:0-9068 GCA_965365215.1 uncultured Eudoraea sp.
TAGCTTGTCCAACACCGCCAAAGCCGTGTCTTTTTACAACTCCCTGGAAGCCTTTTCCTTTAGAAGTGGCAGCCACATCTACAAATTCTCCCTCTACAAACAGGTCTACCCCAACGGTATCCCCTAAATTAAACTCACCTTCAAAATCACGGAATTCAACGACTTTTTTCTTGGGAGAAGTACCTGCCTTTTTTACATGACCCTTTTCAGCCTTGTTGGCACGTTTTTCTGCCTTGTCATCGAAACCGAGTTGAAGGGCACTGTACCCGTCTACCTCTTCGGTTCTGACTTGGGTAACCACACATGGTCCTGCTTCGATAACGGTACATGGAATGTTCTTTCCATTCTCGTCAAAGATGCTGGTCATGCCTATTTTTTTTCCAATTAACCCAGACATACTTAATTATTTAATTACTAATTCTATTTATTTAACTTTCTGACAAAAAAACAGGGTCAAAAATAATTCGACCCCGAATTTATTTTTGTTACCGTTTTTCCTTTGCGAAACGCGCCGGACATGTCTAACCGCTTATTCCAAGCGGTCATTTCATTTATACTTTTATCTCCACCTCAACACCGCTGGGCAGCTCAAGCTTCATCAGTGCGTCAATAGTTTTAGACGAGGAACTGTAAATATCCAGGAGTCTTTTGTAAGAACTCAACTGAAATTGCTCTCTCGACTTTTTATTTACGTGAGGGGAACGCAATACTGTAAATATTTTTTTATGCGTTGGTAATGGGATTGGTCCTGTTACCACTGCACCGGTAGTCTTAACCGTTTTTACGATTTTCTCGGCCGACTTATCAACCAAGTTGTGATCGTATGATTTTAGCTTTATTCTAATTTTCTGACTCATTTCCTAAAAATTAAACGGTTACTCCTGTTGCAGTCCTGATTACTTCTTCGGCCAAATTACTTGGCGTTTCTGCGTAATGTGAAAATTCCATGGTAGAAGTTGCTCTACCTGAAGACAAGGTTCTCAGGGAGGTTACATACCCAAACATTTCTGAAAGGGGCACCTCAGCCTTGATTACTTTAGACCCGGCCCTGTCGTCCATGTTGTTCACCTGTCCTCTCCTTCTATTCAAATCACCAACAATGTCTCCCATATTCTCTTCTGGTGTAAGCACCTCAAGCTTCATTATGGGCTCCATCAATACTGCACGTGCAGATTTTGCTGCAGCCTTGTATCCTATTTTGGCTGCCAATTCAAATGAAAGAGAATCCGAATCCACAGGGTGGAAAGATCCGTCTGTCAACGTAATCTTCATACTGTCCATTTCAAAGCCTGCCAAAGGACCATTTTTCATGGCCTCTTTAAATCCTTTTTCAACAGATGGGATATATTCCTTAGGAATATTACCTCCCTTGATCTCATTAACAAATACCAATCCGGTTTCTCCTTCTTCTGTTACAGGCTCCATTGTAAAAACAATATCGGCGAACTTACCTCTACCACCGGTCTGTTTTTTGTAAACTTCCCTGTGCTTGGCCTGTTGTGTTATAGCCTCCTTGTATTCTACCTGCGGCTGCCCCTGATTAACATCAACCTTAAACTCTCTTTTGAGTCGGTCAACAATAATATCCAGGTGCAACTCTCCCATTCCGGAGATAATGGTTTGTCCTGATGCCTCATCGGTTTTTACCTGGAAGGTAGGATCTTCCTCTGCCAATTTAGCAAGAGACATCCCTAGTTTATCCACATCTGCCTTGGTTTTAGGCTCAACGGCTATACCAATTACAGGATCCGGGAAGATCATACTTTCCAGAACGATCGGGTGTTTCTCGTCAGACAAAGTATCCCCTGTCTTGATGTCTTTAAAACCAACTGCAGCTCCAATATCGCCTGCGGCAATAGATTCAACAGCATTCTGCTTGTTGGAGTGCATCTGGTATATTCTTGAAATTCTTTCCTTGTTGCCAGAACGATTGTTCAAGACGTAAGATCCGGCGTCCAACTTACCTGAGTACGCCCTGAAGAAAGCCAACCTTCCCACAAATGGGTCCGTTGCAATTTTGAATGCCAGAGCAGAAAATGGCTCTTTAATATCTGGCTTTCTGGTAATCTCATTCCCGGTATCGGGATCCGTTCCTACAATTGCCTCTTTATCAAGGGGGGAAGGTAAGTAACGGCATACCGCATCTAACAAGAATTGGACTCCTTTATTCTTGAATGAAGAACCACACACCATTGGTATGATACTCATATCCATCACCGCAGCCCTGAGAGCAGCGTGAACTTCGTCTTCAGTAATGGAATCCTCGTCCTCGAAGAATTTTTCCATTAATGTTTCGTCGTATTCAGCAACGGCCTCAATCAATGCTGCACGGTATTCGCGTACTTCTTCTTCCATCTCCGCAGGAATATCGATGACATCGAAAGTAGCACCCATGTCCTCTTCATGCCAAACTATGGCTCTGTTCTTTACCAGGTCTACAATTCCTCTGAAATCTGCTTCGTCTCCAATTGGCAGTACAATTGGTACAGCATTAGACTTCAACATATCCTTTACCTGCTGGCAAACAGCAAGAAAGTTGGAGCCCTGTCTATCCATTTTATTTACGAATCCCATTCTGGGAACCTTGTAATTGTCTGCAAGCCTCCAGTTGGTTTCCGATTGTGGTTCAACACCGTCTACGGCGCTAAACAGGAATACCAAACCATCCAGAACCCGAAGCGAACGCGACACCTCATAGGAAAAATCCACGTGTCCGGGGGTATCAATAATATTAAAATGGTAGGGTTTGGACTCATCAACTAGCTGTCCGTTCTTGGTAGGAAAGTTCCAGGTACAAGTTGTTGCTGCAGAAGTGATCGTAATCCCTCTCTCCTGTTCCTGAGCCATCCAGTCCATAGTAGCAGCTCCGTCGTGAACCTCTCCTATTTTATGACTAACTCCTGTATAAAAGAGGATTCGTTCTGTTGTGGTGGTTTTGCCGGCATCAATATGCGCAGCAATTCCTATATTTCTTGTATATTTTAAGTCTCTAGCCATTTCTGAAATTAAAATCTAAAGTGGGAAAATGCCTTGTTTGCCTCTGCCATCTTATGGGTGTCTACCCTCTTTTTTACTGCGGCTCCTTCTTCTCGGGATGCAGCCAAAATCTCTGCAGCCAGCTTCTGGGCCATGGATTTCTCATTTCGTTTTCTCGCAAAACTGATCAGCCATTTCATAGCTGTTGATATCTTACGGTCTGGTCTTATTTGCATGGGTATTTGAAAGGTTGCCCCTCCTACCCTACGGCTTCGAACCTCAACATGGGGCATCACATTGGAAAGTGCATCTTTCCATAATTCAATCCCTGTTTTTTCCTCGTCCGTTTTCTTTTCTTCCACAATATCAATGGCATCGTAGAATATGCTAAAAGCCACAGATTTTTTACCATCCCACATCAGCATATTGACGAATCTTGTCACTAGCTGATCGTTAAACCTCGGATCTGGTAAAAGTGGTCTTTTCTTTGCCTGTCTTTTTCTCATCTTTTCTGCTTAACCGTTTAAATTACTTCTTCGGACGTTTTGCACCGTATTTAGATCTTCGCTGAGTTCTGCCGGCTACTCCGGCAGTATCCAAAGCTCCGCGGACAATGTGGTACCTAACACCTGGTAAGTCTTTAACTCTTCCGCCTCTAACCAATACTATCGAGTGCTCTTGTAGATTGTGCCCTTCGCCGGGAATGTACGCGTTCACCTCTTTTCCGTTCGTTAACCTAACCCTGGCTACCTTTCGCATAGCTGAATTTGGCTTCTTAGGTGTAGTGGTGTATACACGGGTACAAACCCCTCTTCTCTGGGGGCACGAATCTAAAGCAGCCGATTTACTCTTCTTGGTAATTGTGGCCCTTCCTTTTCGTACTAATTGTGAAATTGTTGGCATACGCTAATAAATGTATATATCTACCCTCATTTAAGGGCTGGCAAATGTAGTAATAATTCATTATAATTCAAATGGCTTAGGATTAATTTTAAGGGATTTTTTTTTAGTGATCTTTAGAAGGGTAATAATAGAAGGAATAACCCATGGATAAAACCGAATTATTATACCTTATTATATATATGTAAAAATACCCTTCCCGTCTGTGCGGATAGCAATCCTTTTTTAAAGTTGTGAAATCAAAGTTCTGTATTCTTAAAGAATTATATTTTTAATAATTTTTTTAGGCAAAACATGTAAGGTTATGATTAAATGATTCTCTGAGAGATTGAATGTTTATTTTTTTAACAATATTACATTTACAATTATTATTTTTCCTTGTTAAAAACAGTAAACTAGGCTTTGCGCTTCTTAAAGTTTTATTAAAATAAGTTTGGATTATTAACATGAAATTATGATTTTCGCAGTTAGCTAATTCAAACAATTTAAAAATGAGAACAAATTTAAATGGAATCTTAACGCTTTTATTGGCGTTTGTGGTGCATTTGTCATTTGCGCAGGAAAAGACGATTACCGGTACGGTAACCGACCAGGATGGTCTGCCTCTGCCAGGTGTAAACATCGTTGTTGAAGGTACCACTACAGGTACCCAAACCGATTTTGACGGAAACTATGCGATCAGTGCTAGTGAGGGGCAAACGCTGCTCTTCTCTTATATTGGTCAAAGAGATGTCCGCAGACCAGTTGGTGCGTCTAACACGATTAATGTACAAATGGAGGAAGATGCCCAGGCCTTGGAAGAGGTGGTAGTAACCGCACAGGGTATCAAAAAAGAGAAACAAGCATTGGGATATGCCGTTTCGGAGGTAAGCGATGAATTACTAGAGCAACGTGCCGAAGGTGATGTTGGTCGGATCCTTACAGGTAAGGCATCCGGGGTTAACATTCAGGCGCAAAGTGGTTTGTCCGGTTCCGGTACAAGTATTATCATTCGGGGTCTGAGTACCTTTAGCGGTAGTAACCAGCCATTATTTATTGTAGATGGTGTACCATTTGACAGTGGTACTAACGGCCAGCAGCAAAATGGTGGCGGAGGAGACTTCGTAGATGGTAACAACGGTTCCAGTAGATTCCTTGATTTGGATCCTAACAATATTGAGAGTGTAAACGTATTGAAAGGTCTTGCTGCAGCTACCTTATATGGTACAGCTGGTCGTAATGGGGTTATCTTGATTACCACCAAAAATGGCGCTGCAGGTACAGGTGCTGCCAAGAAAAGTGAAATTACGGTGAGCAGCTCGATCTTTATTAACGAGATCGCCTCTCTTCCCGATTACCAGGATGAATACGGAAACGGGTTCGACCAGGCATTCGGATGGTTCTTCAGTAACTGGGGACCAAGTTTCGACAGAGACGGAGTAGCAGGTTGGGGAAATCAAGCCGCGATTGATGATGCCGGTACCTTGGCCCACCCATACTCAACTTCAACTTCTGCGATCCAGGCTGCATTCCCTGAATTCCAGGGAGCACGCTATCCATGGAGGCCTTATGACAGTGCGCGTAAGTTCTTCAGGCAGGGTATTGTACAAACTAACTCAGTGAACGTTAACGGTGCTTCATCTGACGGGAACATGTCATTCAATGCAAACTTCGGACACTTGGATGATCAAGGGTTTACCCCAGGAAACTCCCTGCAACGTTACACTATTGGTTTAGGTGGTAGAGCTGTATTATCTAACAAGTTTACTATCTCAGGAACTCTGAACTATACCAAAACAGATTTTAAATCTCCACCGGTAGCGGCAAGTACAGGTAACAGTGTGTTCGGAACAGGTTCTTCTGTTTTTGCGAACGTATTCTATACGCCACGTAGTGTGGATATCCAAGGCCTGCCTTTTGAAAACCCGGTAGATGGTTCCAGTGTATACTATCGTCAGAATAACAGTATTCAGCATCCTTTATGGACAGTTAAGAACGCACAAACAAGACAGATCACTAATCGTGTGTTTGGGCAGATGACTGCTATTTACGATATCAATGACAATCTGAACCTTACATACCGATACGGACTTGACGTATTTAGTGAAAATAACATTAACTCTCAGAACAAAGGTGGTATCGGGGGAAGTGTAGCTACACAGAGTGGTATCTACCAAACCTGGAATAACACTAATACTATTGTTGACCATAACCTTATTCTTTCCGGACAGTATGAAATCTCTGAAAAAGTTGGATTCAGCTTTAACGCAGGAGCAACAACAAGAAGTGAGGTATTTGACCAAAACGGTGTTGCAAGTTCTGGCCAGCAGGTATTTGGAGTGTTGAGACACTTTAACTTTGCCTTGCAGGATGAGATTCAATTCCTGAGAAAAAGAAACATTGCCGGACTATACGGCCAGTTGGATTTCGATTACGACAGGATGGCTTACTTAACACTGTCAGGAAGGAATGACTGGGTATCTAACCTGGCTCAGGATAACCGCTCCATCTTCTACCCAAGTGCGAGTATTTCCGTAATCCCTACCAAGTTCATCGAAGGGTTACAGAGTGAAGGTGGTATAAATTACCTGAAGATAAGGGGTGGATACGGTACTTCTGCAAACTTCCCTACAGGATATCCTGTTGCAGCTACTCTGGACCTGAATACACAGGCTTTCCAGGATGATGCGGGAACCGATGTGGTAACTAACGTTAGTGCAAACCAGCTTGGTAACCCTAACTTAAAGCCAGAGCTTCTTTCTGAGATCGAAGTAGGTATTGAGTCCAGAATCTGGAATAACAGAATTACACTTGATGCTTCTTACTTTACAAGGACTACAGAAGATTTGATTATTGACAGGCCGTTAGATCCATCTACAGGCTTCACCAGTACACAAACCAACGTGGGTGAAATTAAGTCTGATGGAGTCGAGGTTGATTTAGGCATCGATATCTTCAGAGCCGAAGAAGAGGGAGACCTTAGCTGGAATATCAACACTAACTGGTTTACCAACGAATCTGAAGTAACCGATTTAGGATTGGATACTGATATCGTTGTTTACTCCGGTTTCACTAACCTTGGTAATGCTGCTCAGGTAGGTGATCCGCTAGGTATTATAGTAGGTTCCAGAATTCAAAGAGATGATCAGGACAACTTTGTGGTAAATGCCGCTGGTGACTACATCGAAGAAGAAGGACTTTTTGTGATTGGTGATCCTAACCCAGATTGGGTAATAAACATTGGAAACAGCTTCAGCTGGAAGAATTTTAACTTCAACTTCCTGTTTAACTATACTCACGGAGGCGATATCTACAGTAGAACTACTTCTGTACTTCTTGGTAGAGGTTTGACAACTGATGTTGTTGATCGTTTAAACACCTTTATTTTACCAGGTGTACAGCAAGACGGATCTCCTAACACTATTCAGTTGAACAACTCAAGATACTGGTTCAGTAATGTATTATTCGGCCCAGATGAATTAGGGGTATTCGATGCTTCAACTGTTCGTTTACAGGAAGTATCCTTAGGATATTCCTTACCTTCCAAGTTCTTGGATAAAACACCTTTTGGATCATTGTCATTTACGCTTTCAGGATTTAACTTATGGTATGAGGCCATTAACATTCCTGAAGGAACTAATTTTGATCCGAATGTTGCAGGTGTAGGTATCGGAAATGGTAGAGGGTTTGACTTCCTTAACGGACCAAGCTCCAGAAGATACGGATTAAGTGTAAAAGCAACATTCTAATAAATAAAAGATTGATCATGAAAAATATTTTTAAATACATAAGTATTGTTTTAATTGGCGGTGTGCTTGCCACGTCTTGCGAGACCGCCGAATTGGACCTTGCGGATGATCCTAACGCGTTGACGCCTGTACAGGCAGATCCAGATTTCTACCTGAACGAAGTTCAGCTGAAGTATGCACTTGTTGCAGAATCGTTAGGGGAAACCGGTGCTGAGGTAACTCGTTTGGAAAATATGGGTAGTAGGAACTATCAGAATGCCTACTCTCCTGCTTCTTTTGACAACGAATGGGAAGATGCCTATCAGGAGGTCCTGAAAAACGCACGTGATTTAAAGCCACTTGCTGAAGAAGCGGGACTTACACATCACATTGCTATTGCTCAGTTTATTGAAGCGGCTACTATTACATTATTGGTAGATTATTTTGGAAACGTTCCTTACTCAGAAGCCATAAGTGCTCCTGATGTATTGAACCCTGCTCCAGATAGTGGTGCAGATATCTATGCTGCCGCCATTTCATTAATCAATGATGCTAAAGCCAATTTCGCAGCAAATGCACTTGCAGATCCGGATTTGGATTTCTATTATGATGGCGACTGGGATAAGTGGATCAAAGCATGTAACACGCAATTATTGAGATTATATATGAATACCGGGAATACCGCCGGATTCAACGCTATCATTAGTAGCGGCAATTTTATTGCTGATTCAGCAGACGACTTTGAATTTACATGGGGTACAAATCAGGTACAGCCAGATACAAGGCATCCAAACTACGCCCAGAACTATACTGTAACAGGTGGTGGGGATTATCAGTCAATTTGGTTGATGAACCTTATGGATACTTCAGGCGATCCAAGGACTAGGTACTACTTCTACCGACAAAGTCAGACGGTACCTGGTTCAGATGGAACTGATCCTAATGAGGAAACATTAGACTGCTCCCTGCAAGCGCCACCACCACAATATGTGGCCGGAGGGTTCCCATTCTGTACGTTACCAAACGGATACTGGGGTAGAAACCATGGAAATGACGACGGTATTCCACCGGATGGTCTGTTAAGGACTTCTCCTGGGGTATATCCAGTTTCAGGTAAATTCGATGACAATACCTTCGACGAGATCGGCCTAGGTGTTGGTGGTGGAGGAAATGGAATTACTCCAATGCTCCTTGCCAGTACGGTAGATTTCTGGAGAGCTGAAATGGCTATGAATTCAAGTCCTGCCGCCGGGAAACAATTCATCCTTGACGGGATTGCCAAGTCTATTGCCAAGGTTCAGACTTTTGGAGCAAGAGATGCTGGTGCAGACTTGTCTTTCGAACCTGATGCTGCAGCTGTTACTGCCTTTATCGATGCCGTTGATGCCGCATTCGATGCTGGTGACAACGAAGAAAAATGGAACATTATGGCAGACCAGTTCTTTATTTCACTTAAAGGAAATGGCCACGATGCCTTTAACTTCT
>CBDUAW010000069.1:0-9047 GCA_965365215.1 uncultured Eudoraea sp.
ACATCAATATACGTTGACACCTATGGTACTTCCCATTTGGAAATTTCAGATGGGGAAATATCAGAAAAGGTTGCTGAGCTTTTTGATATGAGGCCTTTTGCGATTGAAGATCGTTTGGCGCTTCGCAATCCCATTTACCTGGAAACGGCAGCTTACGGGCATATGGGGAAAACTCCGAGGATAGTAAAAAAAGTCTTCGAATCGCCTTATAACGGGCGGATTGAAACGGAAGTGGAACTCTTTACATGGGAAAAATTAGATCAGGTAGAGGCTGTTAAAAAAGCCTTTAATATTTAATTTTTTTAAAAAAGAATAGGATATTCCATTTTTTCGTATTTATATTTGAGCATTCAAAGTTCAAACACTTATTGAATTGTTATCAAGAAAGGTGGAGGGAATAGACCCTTTGAAGCCTTAGCAACCCTTTGTGTTCTATGCAAAGAAGGTGCTAAATTCTATCCTGTTTACTACAGGGCAGATAACGTTAAGCATTACTATCTGTAATTCTTCTTTCTTATAACTTTTTGATTTTACCTTATTATCTGTACCAGATAATATGGGTTTGGCTTTTTTATTTAAAAATTTTAATTAAAAAACAAAAATCATGAGTGAACATCAATTTACCACTAATGCCTTGCATGCAGGGCACGACCCAAGCCAGCATGGGGGCACAAGGGCCATTCCAATTTATCAGAGCACAGCCTATGTTTTTAAAGATTCTGATCATGCAGCCAATTTATTTTCGCTTGCAGAATTTGGGAATATCTATACGAGGATCAATAATCCTACCAATGACATTCTCGAGCAACGTTTGGCCTCTCTGGAAGGAGGCATAGCCTCTGTGGTAACGGCCTCAGGGACTGCCGCGATTAATACAGCACTCTTGGTGTTATTAAAAAGTGGGGATCATATTGTAGCTTCCAATAGTCTTTATGGAGGAACGTATAATTTGCTTAGTGTTACCCTTCCAAGATTGGGGATAACAACCACCTTTGTAGATCCTTCAGACCCTGGTAATTTCGGGAGGGCGGTGAAGGAAAATACCCGTGCCATCTTCGTAGAATCCCTGGGTAACCCTAAACTAGACGTACTGGACTTAAAGGCTATTGCATCAGAGGCCAGGGAGGCAAAAGTCCCATTCATTGTGGATAATACCGTAGCAACACCAGCCTTGCTAAATCCAATTGAACACGGGGCCAATATTGTAATCCATTCCCTTACAAAATACATTAACGGTAACGGTACGGCCCTAGGTGGGGCTATTATTGATGCCGGGACCTTCGATTGGGCAAATGGTAAATTCCCTGAATTTACTGAACCCTCTCCTGGTTATCACGGTCTGGTTTATCACGAGGCCCTGGGACCTGCAGCCTTTATTGCTAAGGTCAGGATAGAAGGCCTAAGAGATCACGGGGCATGCCTTAGTCCCTTTAATGCCTTTCAAATTTTGCAAGGTCTGGAAACACTTCAGCTGAGGATTAAGAAACACAGCGAAAACGCGCTTGCCCTTGCCCAATGGTTAGAAGACCGACCGGAAGTAGTATGGGTAAATTACCCAGGGTTAAAGTCCAGCCCCTTTTATCCGCAGGCACAGGCCTATCTTCCCAAGGGTCAAAGTAGTATAGTAACTTTTGGAGTGAAAGGAGGATATGATTCTGCCAAGAAAATTGCAGATAACACAAAACTGTTTTCGCTACTGGCAAATATTGGGGACACCAAATCATTGATCATACACCCGGCCAGCACAACACATCAACAGTTAGATGAGGAAGCTCAGGAAGCTACCGGGGTAACCAAGGATCTTATTAGGCTTTCGGTAGGGCTGGAAGAACTGGAAGATTTAAAATCCGATCTGGAAGCTGCCTTCGCCACCGTAGATCAGTCGGTCCCCGCTTAAACCCGGAATAGGTCAAAATCAAATAAAAGTGTTGTTATCTACTAGCTGTATATCAATGGAAAATGCCAATACCAAAATATCGGGCACTAAATTAAAACAATTGCATTTTGAGGCCTTTGAAACCCATGGAGGGCATATTCAGGATATCCAATTGTCTTATCAGCTGTTTGGAAAGCCCCTGGGAGCGGCTCCCGTGGTGCTTGTCAATCATGCACTAACCGGAAATTCCAATGTGGCAGGCCCATCCGGGTGGTGGTCTTCCCTGATTGGCAAAGGCAAGTGCATAGACACCGAAAGATACACGGTTTTGGCCTTTAATATCCCGGGAAATGGATATGATGGATTTGTAATTGAAAATTATAAGGCATTTCTAGCCCGTGATATTGCCAAGATCTTTATCATGGGCTTAGATGCGCTTAAGATTAGCCGACTGTTTGCCATTATTGGCGGTTCCCTAGGAGGTGGTATTGCATGGGAAATAGCCGCTCTGAATCCTGAATTAACAGAGCATTTGATTCCTGTTGCTTCAGATTGGAAATCGACCGACTGGCTCATTGCCAACTGCCAGATTCAGGAGCAATTCCTAGTCAATTCAAAACAGCCGGTGCACGATGCCAGGATGCATGCCATGCTTTGCTACCGGACTCCTGAGTCTTTTAAGGAACGTTTTCAACGAAGTACCAACGAGGAACTGCAGGTTTTTAATGTAGAGAGTTGGCTCACCCATCATGGGAAAAAGTTGAAGGATCGGTTTCAGCTTTCGGCTTACAAACTAACCAATCAGTTGTTGAAAACAATAGATATTTCTAGAGATGGGGAATCGGCCTTTTTAAAGCTTCAGAAAAGCGGCACCAATATTCACATTATTGGTGTGGATTCAGACCTATTTTTCACGGCGAGTGAGAATAAGGATACTTATAAACAACTTGCACAGGCCAATAGCAATGTAACCTATGGGGAAATTAGTTCGTTACACGGACATGATGCCTTTCTGATAGAATTTGAACAAATGGAACAGCTATTGCGACCCATCTTTCAAGATAATGGATATGGTACTAAACTGAAGGTTTTGAAATTTGGAGGATATTCTCTCTCTAACGGAGGTGGAATGAAGCGCGTACTGGATATAATATCTGAAAAAGTGAAGGATGGAGAACCAATTGTAGTAGTAGTTTCTGCAAGAAATAAAGCCACAAATCAGCTTGAAAAAATACTCGAAATGGCTTCGGAGGGAAGTGACTATTGGGAGGAATTTGAAGCCTTCAGGGCCTATCAGACAGCTGAGCATTATGAGATTGATTTTGATGAGGAGCTTGATGAATTGACAAGACTGTTTGAGGGTGTTAGACTGGTTGGCGATTACAGTGAAAAAATCAAAGACCAGGTTCTGGCACAGGGAGAGTTGATCTCGGCAAAATTACTAACGTATCTATTACGACAAAAAGGGATAAATTCACATTTTTTAGATTCGAGAAATCTTATAAAAACCGACAATACTTTTGGTAATGCCAAAGTCCTGGAAGACGCATCCCGCGAAAGGACAACAGAACTTTTTGCTGCCCTACCGAAAGCGGTTACTGCTGTTGTTACAGGCTTTATTGCCTCCACAATGGAAGGAGAAACCACCACTCTGGGTAGAAATGGCAGTAATTACACGGCGGCCTTGTTGGCCAATTTTTTAGATGTGGAAGAATTGCAAAACTATACCCATGTAGATGGAATATATACTGCAAATCCGGATTTAGTTCCGGATGCCCAACGCATAGAGGAGTTGTCTTTTGAAGAAGCTAATGAACTGGCTAATTTTGGCACAAGCATCCTGCATGCCAAAACAATTATTCCCCTATTGGAAAAGAACATTCCCTTAAGGATACTCAATACTTTTAATAAGGACAATAAGGGAACTTTAATAAGCGCAAAGGCTCAACTCGAAGGAATCAGGGCCTTGTCTGTTATTGAACACGAGGCACTTATAATTCTTGAAGGAAGGGGGCTGCTTGGGAAGGTTGGTGTAGATGCAAGAATATTCAGAGCATTGAGTCAGAATAACATCAGCGTTAGCATCATCTCACAAGGTTCTTCCGAAAGAGGCATAGGCCTGGTCGTGGCAGAAACCAAAGCGCAAAGAGCAAAAAATGCCCTTATTCAAGAATTTGAAGAAGACTTTCACTCCAGAGATATCAACACTATAAAAATCGTGAACGAGGTCTCAATAATTTCAATAATTGGTCAGGATCTCAGTACCTTTCACAAGCCTTTTAACGCGCTGATCAAAAACCAAATCAGCCCCTTGCTTTTCAATAATGCGGTAACAGGAAAAAATGTTGGCCTGGTGGTGAGAAAAGAAGATTTGCACAAGGCCCTGAACGTAATGCACGGGCAGATCTTTGGTATTAACAAGAAGATCAATTTGGCAATCTTTGGCCATGGGAATGTAGGGGGGACATTGTTAGATCAAATTCTAAAATCCGAGGAAATTATTGCGGATAGAAAAGGAATACAAATTCAGGTTTTTACCAGTGCCAATTCAAAAAAGGCCATAATGGACAAATCAGGAATCAGAAAAGAATGGCGAAATCGAATAGCATCTGAAGGAACAGATTATAACCTGGATGATATTATTCATTTTGCCCGACAGCATCATTTGGAAAATTTGATTGCTATTGATAATACAGCAAGCAAATCTTTTGTTGCCCACTACCCGGACCTGGTGAAAAATGGATTTGATCTGGTCTCCTCAAATAAAATTGCCAATACCCTGGAATATAATAAATACAGTGAGTTGCGGCAGGTATTGGCCGATCATCAAAAACAATATCTTTACGAAACAAACGTAGGGGCAGGACTGCCATTGATAGACACCATAAAACTCCTTCACTTGTCTGGTGAGAATATCACCCGAATAACAGGTGTTTTTTCGGGTTCGCTGAGTTATATTTTTAATAATTTTTCTGAGACCTCAAAACCTTTTTCACACATTGTGAAAAAAGCTATGGAAAAAGGCTTTATGGAGCCCGACCCCCGCGAGGATTTATCCGGGAAGGACGTGGGTCGAAAACTACTGATTTTGGCCAGGGAGCTGGATCTTAAAAATGAATTTCAGGATGTGTCAATTGAAGAGCTCATCCCGGAAGAATTGCGGAAAGCCGATTTAAGTTCCTTCCTAAAAAAGACCACAGAATTAGATCCCATTTTTGAGAGCATCAAAGAGAATCAAAAGCCTGGGCATGTTTTAAGATATGCTGGAGAATTACATGGAGACCTCAGGAAAGACAAAGGGCTGCTAGAGGTTAAACTAACCTCTGTGCCAAAAGACAGTGCGGTTGGACAACTAAAAGGTTCAGATTCCCTCATTGAGATTTACACGGAATCTTATGGCTCTCATCCCCTGGTGATCCAAGGCGCAGGAGCCGGGGCGGCCGTAACCGCCAGAGGTGTATTTGGGGATGTGCTGAGAATAGCCGAGAAATTATAAATAGGGTATGAAAAAAAGTAGTAAACCGCATCAATTCGAAACCCAGGCTGTAAGAACGCAGGTAGCACGTACGCAGTTTGAAGAGCACTCTGTTCCGCTCTACCTTACATCCAGTTTTATATTTGAGGATGCAGAAGATATGAGGGCTTCATTTGCGGAGGAAAAGGAACGCAATATCTACTCGCGCTATTCAAACCCCAATTCAACAGAATTTATTGACAAGGTTTGCCAAATGGAGGGTGCTGAGGCAGGCTTCGCATTTTCATCAGGGATGGCTGCAGTCTTTTCAACCTTTGCGGCTTTATTGAACTCAGGGGATCATGTGGTCTCAGCACGCAGTATTTTTGGGTCTACCCATTCCCTGTTTACACAGTTTTTTCCAAAATGGGGAATTACACATAGCTATTTCAGGCTTAATGAGGTGAACAAAATTGAATCCCTAATCACCGAGAAAACGAAGATCATTTATGCAGAAACCCCCACAAATCCGGGAGTAGACATCCTGGATCTGGAACAGTTGGGTATTGTGGCAAAAAAGTACGGTTTATTATTGATTATTGACAATTGTTTTGCAAGCCCGTATTTACAGCAGCCAATAAAGTATGGGGCCGATCTGGTCATTCACTCTGGGACCAAGCTGATGGACGGTCAGGGAAGGGTCCTGGCCGGGATAACCGTGGGAAATGCAGAATTGATAGACCTGGTTTACCGATTTGCCAGGATTACAGGCCCGGCACTCTCTCCGTTCAATGCCTGGGTCCTCTCCAAAAGTTTGGAAACGCTGGCTGTAAGAGTAGACCGACACTGTCAAAACGCTCTGGAACTTGCTGCGTTTTTAGAAGGGCATCCAAAAATAAAATGGGTAAAATATCCTTTCCTGAAATCACATCCACAGTACGAATTAGCGAAAAAGCAAATGAATGCTGGAGGGTGTGTCATAGCTTTCGAGGTTTTGGGAGGTCTTGAAGCCGGTAAGCGATTTTTTGATAATATCCGATTGTTATCACTCTCTGCTAATTTAGGGGATACCAGAAGCATTGTTACTCATCCTGCTTCAACCACCCATAGCAAATTGACCGAAGCAGAACGTGCAGAAACCGGCATTACTCCAGGAATGGTCCGAATTTCTGTGGGATTGGAGCACATAGGGGATATTATTACAGATATAGAGCAGGCTCTGGCAGCGGTTTAAAAAACGGATCACAGGAAATTGCTATTTTTGCGATATGCTGTCCAAAAAGACAAAATACGGTCTAAAAGCGCTAACATATTTGGCATCTAAGGAAGACCGGAACCCTGTACAGATCTCTGAAATTGCCAAACATGAGAATATTTCTCAAAAGTTCCTGGAAAGTATTTTACTTAGTTTGCGCAAAACGGGATTTTTAGGTTCCAGAAAGGGAAAGGGAGGAGGCTACTACCTCATTAAAGACCCCAAGGATATCCCAATGACTTCTGTGATGAGAGTTTTGGAAGGCCCCATTGCAATGATACCTTGTGTAAGCCTTAATTTCTATGAAAAATGTGACGATTGTCCGGATGAAAAAACATGTCCCGTAAACAACCTTATGTTGCAGGTAAGAGATAGCGCACTTGAGATATACAGGAAAAATACCCTGGCTGATCTGATTCTTTCCAAAGACATTCTCAATTCTAAGGGATAACTATTTTAAATATTATAATTGATTGGGCCGTAACGTTATAATTTGCCAAAACGAAAAGCCTAAAATTAAAATCTCTGAATTTTAAAGATTGGATTTAAAAAATAATTTTACATTTGTTTATCCTATTAAATCTATAGGATATAAATATATATTATGATTACAGATCAACTTGTACTCAATAAATCTACTAGGAGAAGGAGTTTCAGCTCTGATAAAAGCTCGGAAAAACCAAAGAGAAGTATCGTTAAATCGATATGCTGGAGGGTTATTGGTACTTTGGATACGATAATTATATCATGGATAATCACCGATACACTGACCCTTGCGTTTTCAATCGGATTTGTGGAGTTAATAAGTAAAATGGTACTCTATTTCTTCCATGAAAGAATCTGGAACAACATTCAATGGGGGAAATAGATTTAGGAATCAAAAAAAATCAGGATATGGCAATACCAACGAAAGAACTAAGTTATCTCAATCTAAGATTCCGTGAGTTTGCTCCGGAAGACATCATTGCCTGGGCGATTGATAACGGAAATAGGCCTGTATTGACCACCAATTTCCGGCCCTATGAAGTAGCCATCCTATATGCCGTGAGTGTTATACAGGAAAGTATCCCTGTCATTTGGTGCGATACGGGTTACAACACGCCCAATACTTATAGGCACGCCGAAACATTGATTTCCAGACTACAACTCAATATCCAACACTATGTTCCCAAACAAACGAAAGCCCATCGGGATGTTCTGATGGGTATTCCTGAAATTGAAGATTCAAATCACTCCCTTTTCACAGAGCAGGTTAAATTGGAACCCTTTCGAAGGGCAATGAAGGAACACCAACCTGATGTTTGGTTTACCAATCTTCGAAAAGGCCAGACTGCGCTTCGGGATACACTGGATATTTTCAGTCTAGCTAAAGATGGAACATTAAAGGTATGCCCATTCTATCATTGGAGTGATGCCCAGCTGGACCTATACCTTGAGGAAAGAGCGCTTCCCAACGAACATCAATATTTTGACCCTACCAAGGTTCTCGAAAATCGGGAGTGCGGGTTGCACACCTAATATTAATTGAACACCTATCAAACCATAAATAAACGGATTTGGAATCAATAACTACATATAAGATCAAGACGGAATCTCTTGCCACCATTTTGGCCAATGACCTCGAGCATGAAGCCATATATATCATCAGAGAAGTGGCAGCCCAGTTTGAAAATCCTGTATTACTCTTCTCCGGGGGGAAAGATTCCATTACCTTGGTACGTCTTGCGCAGAAGGCTTTTTATCCGGCAAAAATTCCCTTTCCACTACTACACATCGATACGGGGCACAATTTTCCAGAAACTCTTTCATTTCGTGATCAACTGGTTAGGGATTTGGGGATTAAATTGATTGTACGGCACGTTCAAGATACCATAGATCAGGGAAAAGTTTTAGAGGAGAAGGGGAAATATGCCAGTAGAAACACTTTGCAAACTACCACTCTTTTAGATGCTATTGAGGAATTCAAATTTGATGCCTGTATTGGAGGAGCTAGAAGAGATGAGGAAAAGGCCAGGGCGAAGGAACGCATATTTTCAGTGCGTGATGATTTTGGGCAATGGGATGAAAAAAATCAACGCCCCGAAGTATTTGATATGCTTAATGGGCATATTGATCTGGGGCAAAATGTTAGAGTTTTCCCTATTAGCAACTGGACAGAGCTGGATGTATGGAGTTATATTCAAAGTGAAAAAATTGAAATTCCTTCAATTTACTTTGCCCATAAACGCAATACTTTCTTGAGGGATGGCCTTATATGGTCCGCGGCGGACGATATTGTTTTTCGATCTGAAGATGAAGCCGTTGAGGAGCGCTGGGTTCGGTTCCGTACAGTGGGGGATATGTCCTGTACAGCGGCAGTTGAATCCAGGGCTGATTCCATTGACAAGGTAGTATCCGAAATACAAGATTCCAGGATTTCCGAAAGAGGAGCCCGCATTGATGACAAACGTTCGGAAGCAGCT
>CBDUAW010000070.1:0-9008 GCA_965365215.1 uncultured Eudoraea sp.
GGGAAGGATAGATAAGAAATTCTGTACAGATTATTGTAGAAATGCTTATCACAATAAACTTAACAAGGACAGCCGAAATTTTGTGAGAAACATCAATAACCGCCTGCGCAAGAACTACAGAGTATTAGATAGTTTTCCCTTAAAAGACGGAAAAACCAGAATCTCCAAAAAGCGATTATTGGATAAGGGTTTTGACTTTGAGTATATCACCAATCTCTATACCACAAAAAAAGGTGCCACCTATTATTTTGTGTATAATTTAGGTTATTTGCCTTTGGATAATGATTATTATATGATTGTGAAGCGGGAATAAGTCTATTTCCAGTTATGGCCACTTAATTTTAAAGCAGCAATAACAACGTCTTTTCGACTAATCTGGCCAATTAAAAGGTCGTCTTTCATAACCGGTAGCCTTCGCCGGTTGTGTTTGTCAAAAATACCCGCAGCGTCAAAAATACTCATGTCATGCGGAATAGTTTCCACATTTTTGGTCATATATCGCTCAACACTCTTATCGAGGATGGGCTGATTAAAATACCGACTTTCTGATATCTGCTTCATACAATCCGCTTCAGAAATTATGCCAACCAGAAATCCATTGTCATCCAACACCGGCCCACCTGAAATATGATGTTTGGCAAAGGCCTCCATCACTTCAAGTATGGACTGATCCGGGCTAAAAGTCACCAACTTCCTGCTCATATAATCCTCAACCAGAATGGGAGCGTCATATTCCTTTTTGTTAGTGGTTTTCGCCCTTCGTCCTTGAAAACTCTTGATCCCCATTTTGTTATTATTTTGGTTAGGTGAACATTAAATATAAGAAAATCCTGAATAAAATTTAAAAATAGTCGACAAAGGGTTTTAAAAATTTATAATTTTTTACATTTAACTGCTAATTCCGCAAGATGAAAAAAACTACCTCCGTTCTAACCCTCTTATTAATCATAGCTGCCATTTATTGGAGTTTTAAAGGTGCAATGCCTGCTTACAATTCTGATATAAGTATTGAAAATACAGCTTTCTCTACAGACAGGGCGCTTGAACATGTAAAGAATATCTCCAAATCGCCTCATGCAGTTGGATTTCCCGTCCATCGGGAGGTAAGGGAATACATTTTAAACGAATTACGGACTCTTGGTCTTAACCCTGACCTCCAGGAAGGATATTCCGCCGGAGATTGGGGAAACCTCAGCAAGGCCACCAATATCCTGGCCAGAATTGAAGGGTCAGGGAATGGAAAGGCCCTGTTATTGCTTTCACATTACGACAGTAATCCACATTCTTCCCTGGGAGCCAGTGATGCGGGCAGCGGTGTAGCTACTATCCTGGAGGGTGTCAGGGCCTATCTGGCTACCGGCCAGAAACCTAAAAATGATATCATCATCCTAATAAGTGATGCTGAAGAGTTGGGCCTTAACGGGGCCGACTTATTTGTAAACCAACACCCATGGGCCGCGGAAGTGGGCCTGGTCCTTAATTTTGAGGCAAGGGGAAGCGGCGGACCTGGCTATATGCTAATTGAAACAAACAGGGGGAATGGCAAATTAATAGAGGAATTTATCGCTGCCAATCCCAAATTTCCAGTTGCCAATTCGCTTGCTTACAGCATCTATAAAATGCTTCCGAATGATACAGATCTTACCGTCTTTAGGGAAGACCGGGATATTGAAGGGTTTAATTTTGCTTTTATAGATGATCACTATGATTACCATACGGTACTAGACAGTTTTGAAAGATTGGATAAAGAAAGCCTGGCACACCAGGGAAGCTATCTTATGCCCCTTCTGCTTCATTTTAGTGAGGCAGATCTGAATTCCCTCAAAAGCCTCGATGATTACAATTATTTTAGTGTGCCGTTCTTCAAAATGGTCATCTATCCCTATGAGTGGATTTGGCCCGTTTATCTTTTGGCCGTACTATTATTTGGCTGGATCCTTTTCAAAGGGTTGCGCAAAAAATCCCTCGACCTGAAACAAATTGGGGCAGGCTTTATTCCTCTTTTTCTGAGCTTGTTGATAAATGGTATCGTAGGTTATTTTTGTTGGTCTTTACTGAAGAAAATTTACCCGGGGTATCAGGATATCCTTCATGGTTTTACGTATAATGGCTATGAATATATTTCAGCCTTTGTACTCTTCTCTGTTGCCGTATGCCTATGGATATATCAGATGTTTAGAAAAACAGATTTAGCCAATCTTTTGGTTGCTCCCGCTGTTCTATGGTTACTCATTTGTGCTGCACTTGCTGCATACTTGCCCGGAGCCAGTTTTTTTATCGTCCCGGTTTTTCCCTTGCTGGCGGGATTAATGGTTACAACCCACCAAAAACAACCTAATGGTTTCCTTTTGTTGTTTCTTAGTTTACCCGCTATCTTCATATTTGCCCCTTTTGTAAGGATGTTCCCTGTTGGATTAGGGCTAAAAATGATGGTAGCCGCAACCGTTTTAACCACTCTTACCTTTTTTCTGCTCCTACCATTAGTTGGTCAATATAAATTTAAGAAAAGCTTGTCAGGAATATGTTTATTACTCTTTCTCGGATTTATGGTAGGCGGCCACTTGAACTCAGGTTTTACGCAAAATCAGCCGAAACCAACAAGCCTTTTGTATGTGCTTGATGAGGATGAAAATAATGCCCGCTGGGCCACCTATGAAAAAGTGGTTTCTGACTGGACCGGATTATTCCTGGGCACTGCCAAAGAGAAACCCGAAAAACTTGCCTCGAAAACCCTGAGCAGCAAGTACAGTACTGGATTCACCTATGTATCACCTGCTCCAGTCAAGAAGATCGAAGGGCCAATAGTGGAAAAAACACTGGATACCCTTAAGGGAGACAACAGAATAATCAGGTTAAACATAATACCGCAACGTTCAGTAAACCGACTGGAAGTATTTACAAATGACGTTTCCATGCTGGCGGCAAGCGCTAACGGAATAGCCCTGTCCGATTATTACCTGAAAAATCGTAGAAATGGCAAGTTAATTACCCATTATATTAGTGATAATGATGCTACAACCCTGGAATTAACCATCAGCAAAGATACCCCTCTGGAATTAACGCTATATGAAGCCTCCAATGACCTTTTGGATAACGAGTTTTTTACGGTAACCACGCGGCCAAAAGATTTAATTCCCATGCCTTTTGTGCTTAATGATGCTATTTTAGTGATTAAAACCATTCGTTTTGATTAAGTCTATAGGTGTTTTGGGATGTGGTTGGCTCGGTTTACCGCTCGCTAAACGCCTGTTATCGAAAGATTTTATGGTTAAGGGCACCAGCACCACAGAAAACAAACTGAAATATTTAAATACTACTGGAATTGATTCATACCATATTGAATTAAAAGAGGATTCCATAAAAGGGCCCATTAAAGCATTTTTGGAATACCTGGATCTTATCGTTATTAATGTCCCCCCTGGATTGAGGGATAATCCTGAGAAGGACTATACAAAAGAGATAAGGCATCTGTTTAATGCAGTAGCTGACTCCGAGGTAAAGCATGTCATATTTATCAGTAGTATTTCGGTGTATGGGGATGCCATAGGAGAAGTAGATGAAAACACCAAGCCAATTCCCACAACGCTATCCGGAAAGCAACTTTTAGCTGCAGAACAACTTTTCATGGATTCAACGGGATTAAATGCTACCTTTATTCGTTTTGGAGGGTTAATAGGGAAAGATCGCCACCCCGTTAACCAATTATCTGGCAAGTCAGGCCTTCAAAACGGAGAGGATCTTGTTAATCTGATCCCTTTAGAGGATTGCCTGGGAATGATAGAAGCCATCATTGATAATGAGTGGTGGAATACCATTTTTAATGGAGTATTTCCCGAACATCCAAAAAAGGCCTATTATTACACTGCTTATGCAAAGTACATGGGGCTAAAGCCACCACAATACATCACTACCAATATAGCGGGTAAATCAAAGAAAGTAATCAGTGCGAATTTCAAAGAAAGGGGATATGAGCACATTGGCTCAATTTGGCCATCTTAAGGTATAGGAAAAACTATTCTATTGATTATTAAGGTCCTTTTGGTATTATCTCCACGGTTTTAAAGCCAAGCTATATAGAATACCAAAAAAAATGTCTTAGTTTTGCCGCACAAAAATCAGTGAAGATGAAACGGTTACTAGTATTAGGGTTTTTGGTCTCAGCCTTTACCATTACTGCCCAAACAAAAAGTGAACTCCAGGCGCATTACGAGGCGTATTACAAGGAGATGAAATTGCAGGGCGATATCAATGGAGTTATTAATGCACTTACCCATTTAAATGTGCTGTCTCCCAGTCAGGAAAGACGCGATACTCTTGCTTACGTTTATACAAACAATAACCAGCACCTTCAAGCTCTTAATACCATAGGTATTGAAAAAAACGATTCAGATTCTGATCTCGCTGTGCAGGTAAAAGCTATCTCCTTAAAAGCCCTGAATCAACCAAAAAGAGCAGCAGAGCAATTTGAAGTCCTTTTTCAACGTAAGCCAAACGCATATCTGGCCTATGAGTTAGCCGATCTGAAGATCCAGACCGGAGATAATGAAGGCGCAAGTTCCCATATTGATTATGGTATAGCTAATGCAAAAGATGAGATGAAGTATGCATTTTACGAACGTCAACAACCCTATGAGGTCCCTTTAAAGGCGGCATTGATCCATTTGAAAGGCCTGGTGCAATACAATATGGACAAAAATAACATCGATGAAGCCATTGCAACCATTGATGAAGCCCTGAAAATAGATCCTAATTTTAATTTGGCAAGTCTCAGCAAGCAAGCCCTGGAATCGAGAAAACAAGCTCCGGAAGAAAACAAGAATTAGTTGTTTTCCTAGGAAAATTTACTCCTCAAGTGTTTCAAGAAGCTGCTTAAAGGCAAGGGCTACCCCATTGGTCCATCCGAATCCGTCCTGAGTTTCGTATTCTCCCCCACCAGATAACAAGCTAAGGTCTTCAACATTATATTTTTCCATCATTTTCCCGGTATCCTCGTAAACCTTTTCGTTGAGAGCCAACCATCGTGTCATAATCTCTTTTGCCTCTTCTTTGTAACCGTAGTTCAAAAGGCCGTGTACGGCAATCCATTGCAAAGGAGCCCAACCATTGGGGGCATCCCATTGCTGGCCCGAATCTTTTAAGGTAGTCAACAAGCCTCCATCCTTTAAAAAATCATTCATTAGGCGATCTCTAACCGCTCTCGCCTGCTCCTTTGAAGCTATACCAAAGTACAAGGGGAAGGCTCCGGCCAGGGTCAACTGCCCGGTGTGGTCTTCCTGATCAATATTATAATCCAAAAAGTACCTCAACTCCTCATCCCAAAATACTTCTTTTACATGGCTCTTTCTTATTTTGGCCAAACTTAGGAACTTGTTTGCACTATCCTCATCGCCCTGCCTTGCATATGCTTCAGCAATTTTTTGCTCCAGGAAATACAACAGGCAATTAAGGTCTACCGCGGCAATTCGTGTTGTATTTGTAGACCCAAACTCGCCGTCTTTGGCAAACCAGCGACTACTAAAATCCCATCCCGAGGCAGCACCAGCCCTTAAGTTGGCATAAAGTGCCTCTTTCTCCTCCTGGGTTTCCAATTCGCTGGCCAGATGATGATCTTCCTTGTATGCTTCAGGACGTGGACTAAGACCTTTGTCCCAATATCGGTTTAACAAAATTGTGTCCTTTAAACGTACCCAATGCCGGTTACTATTACGATCAGATGGAACACTGTCCTTTCCCCGAATCCAGAAATCATATTCCTTGAGCAAGCTAGGAAAATACTTATCTAAGGCGGTACTGTCTGCCCTGCTGACGGCATCAACCATAAGGCTAAAGAAGGGAGGTTGTGACCTGGACAGGTAATAATTTCTGGTCCCGTTTGGAATAAAACCCAATGAGTCTATAAGATGACTGAAGTTCGCTACCATATTTTTAGCCAGTTCTTCCTGACCATCAATTAAAAGACCTTCTAGTGTAAAATAACTATCCCAGTAATAAATCTCTTTAAACCTACCCCCCGGCACCACATAAGAAAAAGGCAAAGGGATGCGTGAAGAGTACGGAACTACTTCATCAGGCGTTCTGGTTAGTTTCGGCCAAATACTGCTGATATGCTCATACATATTCTTAGTAGTGTCCGTTTCAAACGATAAAACGGCGGTTGACTGATCACTGAAATTATCACTTACAAAAGCAGCGAGATTAAAATCTGGCCTGTTTTTTTCCAACTCATATTTTGCAATAATTTCTTCATAGGGCGCAACAGGAACAAGATCAGGAAATGTCTTGGAATCTTTAAAAATGGCCTTCATTTGTACCTCTTTGAAAAATTCTGTGGTGTAAAAGTCCTTTACTGGAACTGCCTTGGGTTCCGTACGGCAGGAAATGGTCACAAATGATATTAGAAAGAGTGCAATGCTATAGTTTGTTAATCTAGTCATACTTGTTAATTTATTCCGATATGATATTAAATTACCAATCTCTTTTTCTGTCCTGAGATAAAATGCTGTCCTTCTCTTTTTTAAGAGGGATAATCTGGTCAATTTTTTCGTTAGGAATCGTCAGTGATAATACATAGTGCTGTATTTTCCAGGAATCACCTTCGAGCGTTAAAACCCCTGATCCCCTGCAGCTACCCATCCAGGTTTGCAAAAGTTCATCGAACCAGGCAAAAGTACCACTTCCATCAAGGTAGATATTTCGTTCTATGGCTTTAAAATCCCAGGCCTTTCCCTTATCAAAATAGGGTTTTGCGAAATTTTGGAATTCCTTCTTAGTCCAGTTCTCAACTGCATCTGTTCCTATAAAAATACTTTGAGGAGCCATGGCATCAAAATACGGATCAAATTGTGCTTCAGCAGCTGCTAAATGCCAATCATCGAGTACTTTATGAATGCTGGTAATGGTATTATCCTGAGCATTCAAATTTGTAATACTATAGAAAATGAAGGTGGTGAGAAGTAGTTTATTCATCAAAAATTAGATTCGTGTCAAGTACATTATTCACAATTACATTAAACTGATCTCTCCAGGCATTATAGGCCGCTATCATCTCCTCTACAGGTTCCTGGGTATTGATCCGATATTCTTGTGCCGCCTTGGCTTTTAACAGGAAGGTTTTAAAGACTTTCTGCCTGCTTTTAATCTGTGGGACATTAAACTCTTCCGGGTACTCAGAATCTTCTAATTCATTTTGCTTATTGATCAGATCTTCAATTACCAGGATAAGATCTTCATTGTTCTCAACCCTATAGAGGGCATCAAAACTGGTCTCCAAGGCCTGAAAAGCACCCCAATCAGCCAAAATACCCTGGGCTTTAGAATTCACCTGACTTCTTTTAGGAAAGGCCTGGGCATCAATTTCACTATGGGTAGTATCAGATATTGCTTCTTCTACTGTTTGGTTTTTACAGGAATTGAGAGCTATGAAGATCAAAAAAAATAGGCAAATTTTATTCATAAGACGAATGTACAAATTTTACAAAGCAATTCCTTTTGTATCCAAGGGGGAAGCTCCTATTTGATTATTTTAATACCCCTCCAAATTCTTAGCAATACGCTATATTTACGACTTGTATAACAGATAAATGAAACCATGAACAAATCCGTCCTAATATTGGGAGCTTGTGGACAAATCGGCACTGAATTAACACTGGCACTCAGGGAACGATATGGAAGTGAACATGTTATTGCCACTGATATCAGAGATGGAAGCGATACCCTTTCACAATCCGGGCCATTTGAATTACTCGATGCTACGGACTACGAGGCCCTGGAAGATGTGGTAATGCATTACGAAGTAGAAGAGGTTTACCTCATGGCTGCGATGTTAAGTGCAACAGCCGAAAAATTCCCGGATCGTGCATGGAACCTCAATATGAATTCCCTTTTCAATGTGCTGAACCTGGGAAAGGAACATAAAATTGATAAGATATTCTGGCCCTCGAGTATTGCGGTATTTGGTCCAAATACCCCAAAGGTTCGTACCCCGCAACACACCCTAATGGAACCAACCACGGTTTACGGCATAAGTAAGCAATCCGGCGAAAGATGGTGCGAATATTATCATAAAAAATTTGGAGTGGATGTAAGGAGTGTAAGATACCCTGGGCTCATTAGCTGGAAGACGCTACCGGGAGGGGGAACTACTGATTATGCTGTAGAAATTTATCACAAAGCCCTCTCCGAAGCAAAATATACATGCTTTTTAAAGGCAGACAGTAAACTACCCATGATGTATATGGAAGATGCCATTAAGGCTACTATTAATCTGATGGAAACAGAAGCTGATAATCTTACTGTCCGGTCCTCCTACAACCTGGCCGCAATGAGTTTCAGTCCCGCTGATATTGCCCGGAGCATCCGCGGCCATATCCCTGATTTTACAATTGAATACCAGCCCGATTTCAGACAGCAAATTGCCGATTCATGGCCCAACAGCATTGATGATAGCAAAGCCCGGGAAGACTGGGGGTGGGAAGCAGAATTTGATCTCGAAAAAACTACTAACGAGATGCTTACACACCTTAGGTCCTAACAAATTTTGGTTATCTTTAAAAGGTAAAAATCCTGTATATGAAAAACCTAACTAAAATTCGTTATGGGTTGCTGGCAGTGGCATTGATTTCCTTTGCTATGGGCCATGCCCAGCTAAAAAGTGGCGTATATTTTGCAACAGAAATGAAAGAAGGGAATACCATTTCCCATGAATTGAAGGTAGATTCTGAGTATATAATTCATAGCGTTTATCAGCAGTCTCCTGCCAATTTCATAAAAACCCTGGGTGGCTTTTATAAACTTGAAAATGGAGCTATTGTTATCGAGCTAGAGTTTAATTCCAATTTTGAAAATGATGGGGTTAAATCCTTAACCATTCCATACAAATCAGGGGATAATGAGATACAGCTTGAATTTGAAACGCCTCTAACCCTTAGGAAATCATCTGGCATCAATCAGCCTTTGGACGGTAAATGGTTGTTCGCCACTAGAGGGCCCGATGAAGGGCAAGAGCGGCG
>CBDUAW010000071.1:0-8982 GCA_965365215.1 uncultured Eudoraea sp.
TCACAAGTTGTGGGTCCAAAACAAAAGGAGAACTTGTTGGGGTACAAGGGAAGAAGTGGTACCCTGAAAAACCTTATGGAATGGAACTCATTCCAAGAGGCTCTTACATTATGGGTAAGAGTGAAGAAGATATGGCCCAGGTTCTCAATGCCCCTACCAAAACGGTTACCGTTAGATCTTTCTACATGGATGATACGGAAATAACCAACAGTGAATATCGCCAATTCGTAGAATGGGTAAAAGATTCTATCGTTAGAACCAAGCTGGCCATCCTTGCAGATGAGTTAGGTTTGGGTCCGGATGATGGAGGTATCGGGGAGTATGCTTTTAAAGACGCTGATACCACTAATATGTCTGTGTATGATAAATATATGATAGACAACTATGCCGGGATGGGAGATGATTTCTATGAAGGCAGAGCACTCAACACGGATGAGGATCTTATCTGGGACACCTCGGATTATCCGGATGAATACTATGCTGAGATCATGGATTCTATCTATATCCCTGAAGAGGAATCTTACAACGGACAAAGAATTATAGATATTACCCTATTAAAGTATAAATACTCCTGGATGGATATTGAAGCTGCTGCCCGTTCCCGAGATGGAAGGAGAAAGGACTTCATTAAGCAGGAGGAACTGGAAATATATCCAGACACTACGGTTTGGATTAGGGATTTTGAATATTCCTATAACGAACCCATGCATAACGACTATTTCTGGCACGATGCCTACAGCGACTATCCGGTTGTTGGTGTATCCTGGAAACAAGCCCAGGCATTTTGTAACTGGAGAACAAAATTTAAGAATGACGATCAAAAGAGTAGAGGAAAGCAATTTGTAAACCGCTTCCGTCTGCCCACTGAAGCAGAATGGGAATATGCTGCCCGTGGTGGAATTGAAGGAGGAACTTATCCCTGGGGTGGTCCATATGTGATCAGTGATACTGGTTGCTTTATGGCCAATTTCAAACCTCAGCGGGGAGATTATGCGGCAGATGCTGCTCTCTACACGGTGGAAGCAAAGTCTTATGAGCCAAATGATTTTAACCTGTACAATATGGCTGGGAATGTCTCTGAGTGGACAAACTCAAGTTACTTCCCGGGCTCGTATGAATATTCTTCAACAATGAACCCTAATGCGGATTCCAATAACAATTCCAGGAAAGTAATCCGTGGAGGATCATGGAAGGATGTTGCGTACTTCCTACAAGTAAGTACAAGAGACTATGAATACAAAGATTCCGCAAGAAGCTATATCGGATTCAGGACCGTTCAAGATTATATGGGCGAAGAAGACTCAACACAGTAAAATTTACGTATATAACCGTATCAAACAGTTAACCAAATACTTATTTTCAACATTAAACTTAAATTAAATTTAAAATTATGGCACAGTCAAAATCAACAAAGAAACTTTTTAACATGGCCTATGGCCTTGGAGCTTCGGTGGTTATCATTGGGGCACTCTTTAAAATCCTGCACTGGGAATTTGGACCCCTTACCGGTGGTTTACTCCTTGCAGTAGGTCTTATTACAGAAGCGCTTATTTTCGCTATCAGTGCATTTGAACCAGTAGATGACGAATACGATTGGTCTTTGGTTTATCCAGAATTGTCCGGAGGACAGTCTAATGGTAAAAGCGATATTTCCGATGCACAGGAGGCAGAAGGTCTTTTGTCTAGAAAACTGGATGATCTTTTAAAAGAAGCCAAAATAGACGGGGAACTCATGAACAGCCTTGGAGAAAGCATCAGAGGTTTCGAAGATGCTGCTAAGGGAATTGTTCCTACTGTTGACGCAATGGAGTCTACTAAAAAATACTCTGAGGAGATGTCTACAGCAGCTGCACAAATGGAATCTTTGAACAGCTTGTACAAAGTTCAATTGGAAAGCGCAAGCCGTCAAGCTTCTATCAATGAAGAAGTAGTTCAAAATGCAACTTCTCTTAAAGATCAAATGGAATCTCTTGCCTCTAACCTTTCTTCACTGAATGGTGTTTACGGAGGAATGCTTACCGCAATGAACAGAAACTAATTAGTGGATTAGTATAGGACCCAAATCAAATTAATAATCAAAAACTAATTAGAAAACATGGCAGGAGGAAAATTGTCACCACGTCAGAAGATGATCAACTTAATGTATTTGATCTTCATCGCAATGCTGGCGTTGAATATGAGTAAAGAAGTTCTGGCTGCTTTCGGTCTGATGAACGAAAAACTAGAAACTTCTAATAGCAAGGCTTCTGAGAACAACGATACGTTCTTGGCCAGCCTGGAAACTAAAGCCTCGGAAGATGCTGCTAAATACGAAGCACTTTATAAAGATGCTCAAAAAATCAAGCAGCTTTCCCAGGAGTATTATGATTGGCTTGAAAACCTGAAGAAAGAAATGGTCGCCGATATCGACGATCCTTCGGACTACCAGGTTATGGATAAGTCCGATTATTTGGATCAGAAATTTTTTCAGGGCGATAACCTGGCCCCAATTGGAAAGGAATTTATGAGTAGGATTACCGACTATCGAACGCAGGTAGCTGGGATTCTAGGAGATGGATTCCCGGATGTTAAGGATGCCCTTAATGCACGTTTTCAGACCGGAGACGATAAAGGGAAGGTAGAACGAAGAGATGGTGTTAAGGTTGATTGGATCAACTACCACTATGAAGGATTTCCTTTGATCGCTTCGTTGACCAAACTCACTTCCCTTCAGTCTGATATCAAGGCTACTGAAGAGTCTGCTTTAAAAGCAATGTTGCAGGGAGAGCTTACCTCTCAGGTATCCCTTACTAACTTTTCTACCCTGATCGAATCAGAGAAATCTGCCTTCTACTCAGGAGAGAGATTTAAAGGAAGTATTGTACTGGGTAAGACAGATAAGTCTGCCAAGCCCGTACGTGCAGAACTGAAATTAGATGGGCGTACCCTGACAGAAGGAAGGGATTACAAATTAGAAGAAGGTGGTGTTGAGTTGTTGATTGGTGCCGGTAATCCTGGAGATCACGAAATCAGTGGAAACCTGATCTATATGCAGGATGGGGAAGAGAAAGAAGTTCCCGTTAAGAACTCCTTCTCTACTATTTCCAAACCTAATGCAGCATTAATAGCCGCAGACAAGATGAACGTGGTTTATCGAGGGGTGGCCAATCCGATGTCTATCTCAATTCCAGGGATACCTAATAACAAGGTTTCTGCCTCAGCTCCCGGATTATCCAAAAGGAGTGGAAGCAAGTACGTGATGAACCCTCAAAAAGGAAGATCTGTTACTATTACAGCTTCAGGTACATTGCCTGATGGTCAGCGGGTAAGCTCCAGGTCCGAATTCAGGATCAAGGATATCCCAAGGCCTGCAGGATCTATCCGAGGGGAAACCGGAACGGCGAAAATGCCTAGAAGGAACCTTGAGATCGCTACTGTTGGTGCCTTGTTAGAAGACTTTGATTTTGATTTGAATCTTGCGATCAGCGGATTTAAATTCAAAGTTCCTGGCCAGCCAACCGTTAGTGTAAATGGCAACAAATTAGATGCAAGAGCTAAATCGGCCCTGAAAAGGGCAAAAAGAGGAGATGCTGTACAGTTGTTCGATATACAGGCGTATATCACTAACAACAGAAGCTATAAACTGAAAAAGGTTTCTCCGGTGATTGTTGAGCTCACAAACTAAGAATTGAAAATTATAATTTTATGAATTGGAAGAATGTTATAATCGTTGCAGCAATTTCGTGCCTCCCGGTGTCGGCAATAGCTCAGGCCAATATCCTCAATGCCAAAAAGCCAGAGGATATAGGTAAGAAAACTGCCGCACAGGTGGCTGCAGATAACGATGAGCCTTTACCATACAGTTATGTGGACGACAGAGACATACTCTGGTCCAAAACCGTATGGGAAGTCATCGACTTGGATGAGCGTGTAAACTTTCCGTTGTACTATCCTTTAGATACCATTAATATTGGTGCGGACAGAAGGTCATTGTACGATGTTTTAATGAAGAACATCAAAAACGGAAATCTTGAAGATGTTTATGTGGATTCCTATTTCACTGAGAAAAGGAATTTCAGCGACCTGGAGGCTACCTTGCAAAAGGTAGATACTACAGATCTCGGGTATGAGCAAATCAATGCCGGGGAACAGTTGTCTGAAGAATACGTAAACAGAAGAGAGCTTACGGCAGCAGATATTGAAGAATACCGAATCAAAGGGATCTGGTACTTCGATAAGCGCCAGGGGGAATTAAAATACCGCTTATTGGGTATTGCCCCTGTTGCACCCGATGTTAACTTTATTGATGACGAGTCTATGGACCCGCAAGATGCCAAAGTAGAACTATTCTGGGTTTGGTATCCAAGTGCAAGACAGATCTTACATAAAGCTAAAGTCTTTAATCAGCGAAATTCAGCACAGCCTATCTCTTTTGACATGTTGTTGAACGCCAGGCGATTCAACGGAATGATCTACAGAGAAGACAATGTGCATGGGGATCGTGAGATTACCGAATATATAGCTGATAATGCCTTGTTTCAACTACTTGAATCTAATCGGATCAAAGAAACCATTAGAGATAGGGAACAAGATATGTGGGCCTATTAAGGGCAACAGCACTCCAATTCTACAATACTATAAGCACCGCATTATTTTTGCGGTGCTTTTTTTGTTATCCTCCATACAGCTGCCTCCGAGATTGGGAATACTGTTTTACCTTTGCAGCATGCTAGATTATCTTGTGGTGGGTTTAGGGCTTGCGGGGATTGCAGTCTGTGAGGAACTCGAGAAATTGGAGAAGTCATATCAGCTTATCACTGATCATTCACAACAGGCTTCTGTGGTTGCCGGGGGTTTATATAATCCTGTGGTCTTAAAACGCTTCACCCCTGCCTGGAATGCAGCCGAGCAGATGCAAGTAGCTATGCCATTTTACCAGCAACTTGAAGAAAAGTTACAATGTAAGTTAGATTATAAGGTTGCTGTTCTACGACGGTTTGCCTCCGTGGAAGAACAAAACAATTGGTTTGAAGCGGCCGATAAACCTTTGCTAAAGCCTTTTCTGTCCCTGCACCTCAGAAGTAATCACAACCCATTGCTAGACGCCCCCTTTGGATATGGTGAGGTGATGCAAACGGGAAGAGTAGATACAGCTTTGCTAATAGAACGGTACGGTCAATTCTTGGAGTCCAAAGGAAAACTAAATAGGCAAGCCTTTAATTTTAGCAAAATGAAGATTCAAACAGAAGGAGTAGAGTATGAATCCTTTAAGGCAAAGAATATCATCTTCACCACAGGTTTCGGACTGAAACAGAATCCCTTTTTTGACTATTTACCCCTGAACGGGACAAAAGGAGAACTTCTAACCATTAAATCCCCTCAGTTGCAAGAGAAACAGGTAATAAAATCGTCCGTTTTTATTATTCCTCTCGGGGATGATCTTTATCGGGTTGGGGCCACCTATAAGTGGCAGGATAAAACCAACACGCCAACCCCTGCCGCCAGGGAGGAGTTACTTGCCAAACTGGGCACCTTTCTCAAAGCAGACTACAGCCTAATTGATCATGTGGCCGGGGTACGCCCTACAGTTGCCGATAGGAGGCCTCTGGTAGGCAAACACCCGGAATGGGAGCATGTATACCTTCTGAATGGTTTAGGCTCCAGAGGGGTTCTCATAGCCCCTTATGCGGCTGGGCAGCTTATGGCATCTATTACAAAAGGCAAGGCCTTACACCCTGAAATGGATATTGCCAGGTATGCTGATAAGTATAAGGGGGTTTAATACTTCACTGCCTTTGGATCATATTTAATGAAAAAATTGATCCAAATATTTCTGGAGAGTCGGATTATTAAAGGTAAAAAGAGGATGAGGGTTACCACAATTGCAATAAAGGCGTTTATGAGCGATACGCCGAGGAATAGAAAGGAAATTACGAACGCCGCAACAGCAAATGCAACCCCTACTGCATAACTTACGTACATTGCACCATAGAAAAAGGAAGGCTCCATTTTATATTTGATATTGCATTTGGAACAGCGTTCATGCATTTTGAATAAGTTGCCAAGGCGATAGGGATTGCCGTCCGTATACATACTCTCCAGCTGGCACCTGGGACAGGTTCCTGTTAAAATACTATAGAGTTTGCTGCCTTTTTTTAACATTTGCACAAAATTTATCAAAAATAGTTGTTTCGCAAAAGACAATCTGTAACCGTGGTCACAAAAAATGCTTAATATTCACAAGCTTTCCGTAGCCTTTGGAGGCACCTTCTTATTTAAGGACCTTGCATTTCGTTTAAATGCAGGAGACCGGGTTGGTTTAATTGGAAAGAATGGAGCCGGAAAATCGACCCTGTTAAAACTCCTGGCAGGGGAAATGCAAGCAGATTCCGGTACCATAGCTACAGAAAAGGGGGTGCGTATTGGCTTTCTAAAACAGGATATTGATTTTGTAAATGGCAGAACAGTTCTTCAAGAGACTTATGAAGCTTTTGAGGAACTTAGAAAGCTCGAAACTCAATTAGAAGAAATAAATATCCAACTGGCGGAGAGAACCGATTATGAAAGTGAGGGCTATCATCAGTTGATGGTAGATCTGAACGACCATACCCACAGATATGAGATCCTGGGAGGGTATAACTATGCCGGGGATACGGAAAAGATCCTGCTGGGACTTGGATTCCAGGCCACGGATTTTGATAGGTTAACAGATACCTTCTCCGGTGGATGGCGAATGCGAATTGAATTGGCCAAATTATTGTTGCAGCGCAATGAAGTGCTGCTACTCGATGAACCAACCAATCACTTGGATATTGAATCCATTATTTGGCTGGAGCAATTTCTGCAGGAATTTCCGGGAGCAGTGGTTATTGTTTCCCACGATAAGATGTTTCTCGATAATGTTACCAACAGGACTATTGAAATATCCTTGGGCCGGATCTATGATTATAACAAACCCTACACTCAATACCTGCAACTAAGAGGTGAAATAAAGCAACAACAACTCAATGCAAAAAAGAACCAGGACCGGGAAATTCAGCAGGCGGAGCGACTCATAGAGAAGTTCCGGGCAAAATCTTCTAAAGCTTCCATGGCCCAGTCCCTGATTAAAAAGCTAGATAAACTGGAACGAATTGAGGTAGATACGGAAGATCAAAGCGTAATGAAACTGAAATTCCCGATTTCTGTAACTCCGGGTAAAGTAGTAGCTGAACTGCACGGCCTGTCTAAAAGTTACGGGGATCATAAGGTTCTTGAAAATATTGATTTGTTGCTGGAGCGCGACAGCAAAATCGCCTTTGTAGGGCAAAACGGACAAGGTAAAACCACCCTTGCACGGGTAATAGTAGGAGAATTAGACTATTCTGGGGAATTGAAGCTTGGGCACAATGTACAGTTGGGCTACTTTGCCCAGAATCAGGCAGATTATCTGAATGGGAATAAGACCGTTTTGGATACCATGATCGATGCTGCAAGAGAAGAAAACCGGGCAAAAGTGAGGGATATCCTTGGTTCCTTTTTGTTTAGTGGGGAGGAGGTAGACAAATACGTAAAAGTGCTATCCGGAGGAGAACGCAACAGGCTTGCCATGGCCAAAATGCTGCTGCAACCCTTTAATGTGCTGGTGATGGATGAGCCCACAAACCACCTGGATATAAAATCCAAAAAGGTATTAAAGGAAGCACTACAAAGCTTTGAAGGGACTCTGATAGTGGTATCGCACGACCGGGACTTTCTGCAAGGTCTTACAAATAAGGTTTACGAATTCAGGGATAAGCGGATTAAAGAATACCTGGGGGATATTAATTTTTATCTGGAGCTAAGACAGGTGGCCAATTTCAGAGAAATAGAGAAAAAGTCTGAAACAGTTAAAACAAAGAAAGCTTCCGTTAAACCGGTGAACTCTTACGAATCACAGAAAAAGGTAAAATCCTTAAAGAACAAGATTAGTAATATTGAAAGGGCAATTGCCGATCTTGAAAAAGAACTGGCCGATATAGATCATCAACTCCTGATGAATTATGATGCCACCATTGCACAAGAGAATTTTTTTGACCATTATCAGGCGAAAAAAAAATCGCTCGAAACCCAATTAAATAAGTGGGAAATTCTTACATTGGAGATGGAAAAGTTCACTTCAGGCTAGCTTCCTTACTACAATTAAAATATTTCACAACAGATAAAAAGGGTTTCACAACAAAAACCTACCGTTCGTCGATAAAATTGGCGTTTTATCCGTAATTCTATTTATTTTTGTAGGGTAATTCTTTATCGGAATTGGATAAAATCTGATGATTGAATGATTACGCCTCAAAATTGTAAACTATGAAGAACTTCCTGACTGTATTGCTTGTTCTCTTCGCAACCGTTCCCGTGGTATTGGCCGAGGTACCGAAAAAGGAACGAAAGGTGCTGCTTGAACTTTATGAAAGTACAAATGGCCAGGATTGGATTAGGACTTGGGATATAAATAATCCCGTATCAACATGGTATGGGGTTACCGTAGAGAACGATCATGTAGTTGAAATCAATTTGTTCAGGAATAATCTAAAGGGAGTCCTTCCCGAAAGTATAGGAAAGTTAGAGCAACTCCGGGTTTTAAATCTGGCTTTTAACGCCCTAACAGGAGAACTGCCCCCTACCGTTGCTAATTTACAGGATTTGCAGATCCTCAAACTGGAGATGAACCGGTTCAAAGGCCCCATACCCAGTGAATTGGGTTCCATGACAGAACTTCTGGAATTAACGGCATTCAACAATTTCTTTTCCTGAACCATCCCGGCAAGTTTAGGGAATATCAGTAATTTACGGGTACTTAATTTATCGAGTAACAATCTGAAAGGAACTATTCCTGAGTCTATAGGAAACCTTACGCGCTTAGAATCACTTGGACTTTTTGAAAACGGACTGGAGGGGGATATCCCACCTCAAATGGGAAAACTGGTTTTACTAAAAGAACTGGTTTTGGCGAACAATCAGCTGGGTGGGGAAATTCCAAAAGAA